>CALEYM010000877.1 GCA_937926185.1 uncultured Bacteroidota bacterium
CGACAGTACACGCTGGTATCTCGAAGCAGGGCTCCGGCATACTACCTTCAATTATTCCACCCAGTCGTATTGGGAGCCCCGGTTATCGGCTCAATGGCAGCTATGGCCCCATTTTCGCCTGAAGGCATCGGCGGGCACGTTTCACCAGTTCATGCGCCGGGTGTACGTGCCGAACAACCTCGGTTTGAACAACGAGGTATGGCTCACGGCGGATGAAAATTATCAGCTGCCTGTGTTGCGCAGCCGGCAGGCTTCGGCGGGTTTTTCTTTTGACAAAAAAGGCTGGCTGCTCGACGTGGAGCTCTACGGGAAGTCGATGGAACCCCTATCCGGGGCCAACCTTCGTTTTAATGGCGTGTCGCAAGCGCAATGGAACCTGCGGGGAACCCAAACGGCCGGCGGCCTCGAAATCATGCTGCGCAAACGCTGGGGCCCGTACACCCAGTGGCTGAGCTATACCGGCAGCCAAACCGACGCGCAGTTCGATTCGCTGAACAACGGCCTGGCTTTCCCCGCCGATTACGACCAGCGCCGGGCGTTTGGCTGGGCGCATCACCTGACCGTCAAACGCTGGTTATTCTCCCTCACCTGGAGCTACCGCACCGGCCGCCCCTACACCCCGCCCACGGGAGTCGCTTTGGACAGCACACAAACTCCCCTCGTCGCTTATGGCCCGCGCAACAGCGCCCGCCTGCCCGATTATTCGCGGGTGGATTTCAGCGCGCAATACCAGTTCGGCGGCAAAAAGCGCCTGCAGGGCACCATCGGTCTGTCGGCTTTCAATCTGTTCAACCACGCCAATCTGCAAAGCCGCGAGTTTTTTGAGGAGCCCCGTTTCGACGATCAGGGCCAGCCTGACGGTTACGGCATCGGCACGGTAGAGCGCACTCTGCTGGGCCGGATGGTGAATCTGTTTTTGTTGCTGCGGTGGTAGACGTGGACGGTAGACGGAAATCCCCCGATTTAGAAAAAACTACTACCTTAGTCACCTGATCCTTCACCCGTCCACCGTCCATTTATGATCAAACGTATTGTAAAAATGACCTTTCGCCCGGAGGCTGTGCAAACATTTCTGGACGATGTTTTTGAGGAAAGCAAAAACCGGATTCGCGCTTTTCCGGGTTGCCGGCACATGGAACTGTTGCGGTCGGTGCAGGAGCCGGATGTTTTGTTTACGTTGAGCTATTGGAATGGGGAAAAAGACCTGGAGGCATACCGCCGCTCGGAATTATTTCGCGGCACCTGGGAAAAAACCAAGGTATTGTTTGCCGAAAAGGCGGAAGCCTGGACGGTGGAGGTTATTGACAGTCCGGGAGTCTGATCCAATGGCAGCAAGCCGTATCTTGCCGGAAAATTCCTTTATGCGACGTACGCTTCTTTTGATACTGCCTGCATTATCACTGGCCATTTTAATGGGATATTCCCCCGGAGATGATTTTTTTATTCACCGCGGAGGCACGGAGGCACGGAGATGTGCTGCCTGCACGGGAAATCCTCCGTGCCTCCGTGCCTCCGCGGCGAATTACGCCCCCGCCTGGGGCTTCTTCGCCCACCGCCGCATCAACCGCCTGGCCGTGCTGACCCTACCGCCGGAAATGATGGTTTTCTTCAAACCCAATATCGACTGGGTTGCCGACCATGCCACCGACCCCGATATGCGGCGCTATTCCACCACTTTTGAAGCGCCGAGGCATTATATTGACCTGGATAATTACGGCGAGCCGCCTTTCGATTCTTTACCGCGTACTTTCCCGGAGGCGCTGCTTCAATATGCCGACATCTGGGGCGTCAATCCGCCGGGCGACACGGTGCTCATCTTTGGCGGAGAACGGCCCCGGCCCTTCCAACCGGGTGATGCCTGGCGCCGCTATTTCAGCCGCTTTATCGTGCCCCGTTTCAGTTATGAAGATAAATCGCTGGATGTCGATTCGCTTGCACAGTTTTTGCGCCAAAACAGCTACGACTCCACCGCCTGGCAGGCCGCTTTTTTCCGGGAAAGCCTTTCCATGCACGGCATCCTGCCCTGGCACCTGCAAAAAATGCAGCGCGACCTCACCAACGCTTTCCGTCGTCGCGACAGCAAACGAATTCTCCGCCTTTGTGCCGACATGGGCCATTACATCGGCGACGCCCACGTGCCCCTGCATACCACCAGTAATTACAACGGCCAGAAAACCGGGCAGGAAGGCATCCACGGATTCTGGGAAAGCCGCATACCCGAACTTTTTGCCGACGAACAATACGATTATTTTGTGGGCAAACCCCGCTATGTCGATCGCACCACCGATTTCTTCTGGGAAATGGTGTTGGCCAGCAATTCAATGGTAGACAGCGTGCTTTCCGTAGAACGGGCGCTGCGTCTGAGTATTCCGAAAGACCGGCAAATGTGTCCGGATATGCGGAACGGGGTGGTGATCATTGCGCCTTGCCGCGATTTTGCCGCCGTCTACCAGACGGCGTTACAAGGCATGGTCGAACGACGCATGCGTGCCGCCATTCACGCCGTGGCCAGCGCCTGGTATACCGCCTGGGTAGATGCCGGCCAACCAAAACTGGGCGACATGGATTTACCCATCGCCACCGAGGAGGAACAACAGGAAGAAGAACAAATGAAAAAATTGTTCAACGCGGGAAAAATGCTGGGACGGCCGGAAGAGCATTAGTTGCTTATTAATTGAGCAGGTATTGGTTGCTAAAGACGGGACAACCATTCAACTAATAACCAGTTCAGCGCTGCCTTGTATCCATCACCACCGCCGCCATAATCCGGTCGTAACGTTGCCCGAAAGGCCGGTAATAGATAAAAATGTAATACTGATTGGCAGTTTCATACCAGTTTCCTTCGAGGCCTTCTTCGTCTGCCCGGCCGGTTTTCCGGTCCACGACGAGATATTGGTAATTATAGTAGCCTTGTTTTAAAAACGCCTCGCAGACGTAAGCGCCGACGCTTTCTTCGTAAGTCATTTTAAATTCGGGTTTCAGCTGCCAGTCGGACAACTCTCCGAAAACGTACACATCCTCGCCTTCAAAAGGGGCGTTCCGTTTGATGGAAAACAGCACCTTGGCATAATCGCAGTTTTCGATGGTGTCGCCCGGCGTATTGGTCTCGATGCTGAAGCGACCGTTCAGGTCGCCCCGATAAATGTAAGGGCTGTAAGCCCTCGATTCGTCGGTTTGCAGCGTCACCTCGAAGTGGTCGGCCCTGCTTTGGATACTTCGGACGAATTCACCCCGGTACATAAAAGAACGGAGGTCGAAAAAACGCCATTCCTTGCCGGCGGGGAAAACGATCTTATCCTGATAGTCGAACACCAGTTGGTCCTGGCGGACGACATAAGGCGGAAGAGGGCCGATGGCGGTGTCCCAGCGGCCATTTTGCAGGACGTAGGCCTGCACTTCCCGTTGGGGGTACGACACGCGGGTACCCTTGACGCTTACGGTAAAATCAATCTCGTGGTGGGTGTTCATTTTATCTACCATTACCGGGCGGGTAAAATCGGTAGCCACGCTCCAAATCTGTTCCACCACCATAAACCGCCGTACCAGCACCAGGTCTTTATCCTCCGTGACGTCGTACACTTTCAGCAGGTAGTTGCCCGATTTAGTCCAGCGGACGTTGCTGTTGGGCAGGTACAGGTTGTAATGCACGTATTGTTTCAGGGTGTTGAAGGAGTTGTAAAATTCCGTTACCCGGTCTTCGGTAAAACCGTCGATATACTGATTATCGTCGAGGTCGGCCGGTTGCCAGTTGGCATCGCACAGATGAATGGAGTATACGTAATTGCGCACTTCCGTACCCAAATGGTCGAAGGACAAAACCAGGGAACCCTCGGCGGCGTCCAGGGCGACCATTGGAAAGGTCATAGGCGCCCCGCTCAGGTAAAGTTGTACGGCGTGGATTTCGTCGTCGTAATTCCGGAGTTCGTTGTACGGGTTGTCGGCACTTTGGGCAAAAAGCGCCATTGGAAAAAACAGGAAAATGAAAAAACGCATTCTTGTGTGTTTAGAGGTGGTTTAGAGGGTTTAGGGTGGTTTAGAGGGTTTAGAGGGTTTAGAGGGTTTAGAGGGTTTAGAGGGTTTAGAGGGGTTTAGGGTGGTTTAGTCGGTTCAGCGGTTCAGGTGGGGTACTATTCACCAGATTGCGGGCAGCGGCGCTTCAATGATCAGGGTTTCGCCGCGGTGCCGGATGACGAGGCGCCGGGCATGCAGTTTGATCGCGTGTTCGCGCCAGAACGGTCCGCCGTATCGCACATCGCCGGTAACAGGGCAGCCGATATGCGCCAGCTGCGCACGGATTTGATGAAAACGCCCGCTCGCCGGAAAAATTTCCAATATGGCGGACCCAGTTTTTTTTTCCAGTACAAGGTATCGCAGTTCTGCTGCCTGGCTTCCATCAACCGGGTTATCGAACACCAGGGCTGATTTGCCGTCTGACGTTCTTTTTAAAAAATGACGAAGCACACCGCCGGCTTCCGCCGGAGGGGCCGCGACTTCGGCAACATAGACTTTTTCAACGGTATGGCGCTCAAACTGGGCCATCAGGTTGCTCAGTACCGGTTTACTTTTAGCCAGAAGCAATACGCCGCTGGCCGCCCGGTCGAGCCGGTGCACGGCCCGGAGGTAGAGCATTTTTTTTGCCGGAGCCTTATTCCCCTTTCGAAGCAGGTATTGCAATGCCTCCTTTTCCGCCGACGGATGCGACGCCCGCCCGCTTTCCGTGGAAAGTCCGGCCGGTTTGTTTATAGCCAACAAGTCATTGTCTTCAAAAAGAATATCCATGCTGTCAACCTGCTACAAAATGATACCCGACTCCCTTGATGGTAATGATCTCTATGGTGGGGTCCTGCCGCAGGTAATCGCGCAGCTTAGTGATATACACGTCGAGGTTGCGGGAATTGAAGAAATTATCGTCGCCCCAAAGTTGGAGCAGAATATCTTTTCTGGCAACGGTAAAATTGCGGTGGTCGATCAGGATTTTGAGCAGATCGGCTTCCCGGGCGCTGAGTTTGCGGGCAGTTCCGTCGGGCGTATAACGCAGTTCGTATTTGAGCGGAAAAAATTCATATTGACCTATGGCAATCCTGTCGTTTGCTTGCTGCGCCGCGGCATTTTTCCCTTTCGATAAAGCCACTAAATTGTTCACCCGGACGATGAGTTCCTCCATGCTGAAGGGTTTGCGCACGTAGTCGTTACCTCCCGAGGCGAAACCTTTCAACACGTCCGCGGTCTGGTCTTTTGCCGTCAGAAACAGGATGGGCAATGCCGGATAATCCCGGCGGATTTCACCTGCAAGGGAAAAGCCGTCGCGGTGCGGCAGCATCACGTCGAGTACGCAGATGTCGGGTCTGAACTGCGCCAGGGCAGGCATCACCCGGGCGCCATCGGTCACCATGAGCACCTCGAAAGCCCGGCTCTCCAGGCTTTCTTTGACGATTTTACCCAGAAAGGGTTCGTCTTCGACGTAAAGAATCTTAATCATTATGCATCATGCTTACACGGTTCCGCGATTCCGCGTTCGCCACACGGAGATCATCATGCGCACGGCAAATGCCGGGGAAACGATACAGCTGCCCACGCCGAAAAAAAGCATTTCGGCCCAGATGTATTCTTCTATGGCGCGTTTTTGAGCCGCTGGCAAATGTCCGGTCAGGGGGGCCCAGGTATTTTCCTCGATAAAAACCAGGAAGAAATTTACGCCATTTATCATAATGAACGTGAGGGGAAACATCAGGATCAGCAGCGCGACTTTCACTTCCTGTTGTTTGGCCAGGAAAGTGTGTTTTAACAAAAAAATATACCGCGCCAGGGTAAGCAAAATAATAATAAAGGCGATGTTCCAGCCCTGAAAGGGCCACACGTGCATGGCTTTATGGATGGGATACAATACGGCGGCAACCACGATGGCGGTCAGTACCCACCAGATCAATTCCAGCCACAATTTCAACGTTTCTTTTTTATCCATCGTTAGCGGTTATGAGCGGTTCGACACGTCTTTCGGGGTATATCCAGCTGCCGGTCAGCATGGCTATTATGCTGGCGGCAAAGCCGTACATCATAGGCGGTATCTGGGCCATTGTTTGCGCCGTGGTTAGGGCTGCACCCTCCGGGGCAGGTTCAACGATACCCGTCCACCACATTGCCATACACCAGACCACTATGCCGGCCACCATGGAGGCAATGGCTCCGTAGGCCGACGAGCGTTTCCAGTATAACCCGGCCAGTAATGGCGTAAACAACGAAACCAGACTAAAGGCCGAAGATTCGCCCACTAATTCGTAAATATTGTCGCGCGACAGCGCCATACCCCCCGTTACTATAGCCACGCCGACAACAGAATACCGCATAATGCGCAGCAGCTGCGCATCCGTCACATGGCTGAAAAGCGGCTTCACCAGGTTTTCGCCGATCACCGTGGCCGGCGCCAGCATGGCGCCACTGCACGTGCTCAGGATTGCCGACAGCAACGCGCCGAAAAACAGTATCTGCATACCCGGCCCCGTGTGTTGCAAAACGAGGCGCGGGATGGTCATTTGTGCATCGCCGGTTTCCAACAGTTCAGGATACAACATGCGACCACAATAAGCGATCAACAGCGGCAGCATGGCTACGCTCAGGTACATCAGGGCGGAAGTGTAGCAGGCATTGACGGAGCCGCGCACCGAACGGGCGGCCATTACACGCTGAAATACATCCTGTTGGGGAATGCTGCCGAGTCCGATAGTCATCCAGGCCGCGACCCATTGAATATAATTGATGGGAGAGGGTTCCGGGAAAAACCGGAAAAAATCGGGTGGCGCCGCTTCAGCCATTTTACCAAAACCACCCACTTTCAGTACCATTTCCGCGGCGAGCGCCAGCAAACCCACGATAATGACGATCGTTTGAACAAAATCGGTGATCGTGACCGACCACATCCCGCCGATGTAGGTATAAACGAGTACCAACCCCGTACAGATGAGTACGCCCCAGGTACGGTCGAGCCCGCAAACAGCCTGCAAAATAATAGCCAGCGCCACCAGCTGCGCCGCGATCCAGCTGAAATACGAAGGCACCATGAACACCGCCGACACGAGCTCTGTGGCCTTGTTATACCGCATCCGGAAAAAGTCGCTGAACGTGAACAGGTTGAGGTTATACAAAGGCCGCGCAATCAGCAGACCGGCCAGGAACAGGCACAACGCCGCGCCGAAAGGGTCTTCGATGACGCCCAAAAGACCGTGTTCCATAAATTCCGACGAGGCGCCCATCACTGTTTCCGAACCGAACCAGGTAGCGAACAACGCGCAGGCAACGATGAACATCGGCAGCTGCTTGCCGGCCACCACGAAATCGGCCGTGGTTTTCACCCGCCTCGATGCCCACCAGCCAATGGCCAGCGTACCGAGCAAGTACAAAATGATAAAACCGAGCAAAAGTCCGTTTTGCATGAAGGCAAAGATATTTCAGGATGCGAGCCGGCAAAGGTAGGAATGCTGTTCATTGAGTGATTGAGTGATTGAGTGATTGAGTGATTTATACGCCATCGCGGGTAAGGGGCGATTCAGTAATAATTACCCGCGATGGCGTATAAATCACTCAATCACTCAATCACTCAATGAACCAATCAATAATCCGGCCCTGTCAGGACAAATGAAACCGTGGCTCCGAAGAAATAATACCAATCGTTGCGTTTCGGGTTGCCATTGATCGAAACCCCGTCGATATCGTCGGAAAAAACGGGACGGAAGCCGCCTTCCAGTCCCAATATGAACCGTTCGTAAAAATCGACCCGGATGCCGCCGCCGACCGGGGCGAGCAGGAAGGATTTTTTCAGACCTTCTTCCGGGAGCGGTACTTTCAAAAAATCGTCGCGGCGCTCCGGCGGACCGTAATACTCTGCGTTCGCATCGGCAAACGTAAAACCGGCGCCGGCGAAGAAATACGGCGTGATAAAAAAGTTGTGCAGGCCCGTTTCACTGAAGCGGTCCCGGCCGAAGACGTGCCACTCCAGGGTGGCCGCCGTTTCGAAAATAAAGGTGCCAAATTTGAAACTGCGCGGCGCTTTGACCTCTGAGTATTTGTCGTCGCCGGAAATAGTACCGCCGTAGAGATGCCCTTTAAAGGCAAAATGTTTGCTGACGTGGTAGCGCACGAAGGCGCCGTAACCCGGACGGATTTCCTGCAGATCGATGCGTTTGGCAGTTACGTCGCCGGAATAACTCGTGACGCCCAACATTACGCCGGCTTCCCAGTATTTGGGCTGATAGCGCCATTGCGCGGTGGCATTCAGGGAACACAACAACAGGAGCGAAGGAAGGATTTGTTTCATGCGTTCGGTTTCGGAAAAAAAAGTTGATGAAGGATTGTGGGGTTTAGAGGGTTTATGAGGGTTTAGAGGGTTTAGGGGGTTTAGGGGAGATAGAGTGGTAATTTTGACCTTGTAAAGGTCGGAAAAACGCGGGAATCTCCATCCGTGAAAACCCCGGATTTAGGGAACGGCGGATTTTGACAGGGATTTTAAACGTAAAAGACCGCCGTGATTTTACGTACAAAATCAATTTGCCGATAAAAATTTGGGTGAGTTCTTTCAGTGTTCAGGTATTCCACTGCTCAAAACGGCGCCCGCCAAACCTGCCAACCGATCGAAATAATAACCGATATTGATGATCAGGCAAATACCGGCTGCCCATCCGGCATGCCGCCGGATAAGCCTCCACCAAAAAACCTGCGGTGAACCAAGATGCATAAGCATCAGTCCAAAATATGTCCACCAATAAGCACTATCCGCTGGTAAAAGGCAATATGTTTTAAGTATTTTCCCTGCAAATTAAAAAATTACCTTTAGATTTGCAGGGATAATATCAAAAGTAAATATCTTTGGGAATATGGAAGTGTTTCTGTTATTTGCTTACCGGGAGTAAAATTACAGTCAAACGCATACAATCTGATACTCAAACCACGACAAATATGCGACTCTACCTTCCCCGTCAGGCCGAGCAATACGTCGGGCAATTGGCCCGTCAATTTCCGGCGGTAGCCATTGTGGGGCCGCGTCAGGTGGGCAAGACCTCCCTGGCGCAACATCTGGCGGCTCAATGGCCCGGAGATACTGTATATCTTGATCTTGAAACGCCGGCGGATTTCAATAAATTGAAAGACCCATTGCTGTACCTGGAGCCGTTGCGGGAGAAAACGGTGATTCTGGATGAAGTGCAGCGGGTCCCCGGCTTGTTCCCGGTATTGCGCGGGTTGATTGACCGTCACCGTGTGCCGGGTCGGTTTATCTTGCTGGGGTCGGCGTCCCCTGAACTCATCCGTGATGCTTCTGAGTCGCTGGCAGGCCGGATCGCATATTTCGAATTGCCGCCACTTTCCCGCATTGAGTTATCCCCTGAAATCGACTTCCGAACGCATTGGCTTCGGGGCGGCTTCCCGGAAAGCCTGCTGGCGCCGGATGACGAACAAAGCCTGCGCTGGCGTGATAATTTCATCCGGACCTACCTGGAACGCGATCTGCCTATGCTCGGTCTTAGTGCCAATCCTGTGCTCACGCGCCGTCTCTGGACCATGCTGGCGCATCATAGCGGCAATCTGCTTGTTTTGGAAAACCTCGGAAACGCAATGGGGATCAGCTCGCCGACCGTTCGGCGTTATATTGATTTTTTTGAAGCCGCCTATCTGATCAGGCGTATCCCTCCCTGGTTTGCCAATATTTCCAAGCGCCTGGTGAAGTCGCCAAAAATATACATTCGTGATACGGGTGTGCTGCATGCGCTGTTGGATATCGGCACCATCGACCAGCTGCACGGCCACCCGGTACTCGGCGCTTCCTGGGAGGGTTATGTGATCCAGGAGGTAGCAACGATATTACCACCGCGCCACGAATTGTTTTTCTACAGGACGCAGGACGGGACGGAAGCAGATTTGGTTGTTGTAAAAGCCGGCATACCCGATCTGTTGATAGAAATTAAATACAGTTCGACTCCCTCCATCACAAAGGGTATGCGCATTGCCGCGAACGATTTGCAGACCCGCCGCAACCTGATTGTCGCCCCGCTCGATGAAA
>CALEYM010000878.1 GCA_937926185.1 uncultured Bacteroidota bacterium
CCAGCGTCGAAGCAAAAAAATCGAGCGCTCCACCGCTTTCGCCGCGCGCGCGTATCGCCCGGCTGATCCTCATATACCACTTCATTCTGATCGGTATTTCCTGCGTGTATTACCTCCTGCGCGGATTCGACTTTGAAGAATTTACTTCCCTGATGGGCATTCTTGCGCCGGTCACGGCCCTGTATGGCGGCGCGGTGTTCCGGTATATCGGCAGGAGCATCACCGAACCCAATTTTAACGGCAAAAACGGCGATGCGCCCATCAACAGCATGGTCAAATGGCTGGTGAATGGTCACTTTGCCACGGTGATGCTCCTGATCTCGCTGAAAGCCCTGGCGCCCAACGTGCTCAATTTTCAGGATATGACCATGTTCCTCACGCTGGTCGAATCGGCCCTGGGCGTTTACATGGGCAATATCATTCTCGCCCTCTTCGAAGTAAAAAAAGAGGCCTGAACGGGACTGCCGCTCAATCACTCAATCACTCAATCACTCAATGATCTACTGGTTGAAATAGATCATTTTCAACTGGTAGGTACCGGAAGTCACGAAGCGTTCCCCGTCTTCCAGGCCTTTTTCCACCACGGTGGCCGTGCCGTTGTCGGCGCCGGTTTTCAGGTAGTGCAGGCTGTATCGTTCGGCGCTTTCCTTCACGAACACCGCCGGCATACCGCTGATCTCGGTGATCGCGCTGTTGGGCGTCAGCAGCTTCCGTTGCGTCTGTTGTTCGAATATCCGGACGTTTACAAATTCTCCGATTTTAAAATCGCCGTCGGCGTTATCCACTTCAAATAAGACTTTTTGCGACTGGTTGGTTGGGTTGATGCTGTTGGGCAGGGCCAGCAGGCGGATGTTGCGGCTCTGGTGCTCGTTATTGGAACATTCGAGCTGGAACTGTTTGGCGCTGCTCAGCAGGGCGGCGTCTTTGTCGTACACCTGCGCTTCCACGATCACTTTGGCCGGGTTGAGCAGCAAGAAAAGCGTTTCTCCCGCATTAACAGTTGAACCGGCTGCAAATGTGAAGGGCTCCACCCGTCCGGTAATAGGAGCCGTAAGCGGAATGAAGCGGGCGTTGCGGCTCGATGCGTCGGTGTACAGCCGGTTGAACAGCTCGCGGTTTTCCCGGGCGCGTTGGAGGCGCGCCGAGGCCTCGTCGAGGTCGCGTTTGGCGATGATGTCTTTCAGGTTGTTCAGTCGCGTAAAGTCATTTTGGGCAGCGGTCATTTCCGCTTCCACGGCGTTGCGTTCGCTTTGCCAGTTGATGCTGGTGCCGGCGTCCACGGTTTGTTCCACCACGGCCAGCACCTGGCCGGCGCGCACCTGTTCGCCTACTTTTACCCGCACGGAGCGCAGCGTACCCGCCAGGGGCGATTGTACGGTAGCCTTACCCGTGGCGCCGGGCGTAACCGTGCCGAAGAGAGTTATGGTGGGCGCAAAGGCATCCACACCGGCTTTGGCGACCGTGACGTCGAACAGGAACTGGGTTTCTTTCGGGATCAGAATTTCGGAAGCAAAGGTGTTGCCCTTGCCGCCGTGATCCTCGTCGCCGTGGGCCATGGCGTCGTTCAGGTTTTGCAGCGGGAAACCGCTGAAAAACAGCAGTACCAGGGTGGCCGCGGCGGCTTTCGGCGTTTTACGGGCAAACAGCAGGGTCAAAACCACCCCGGTGAGAAAGGCCAGCAGCATGCCGAGTACGGTCCAGGCGCCATTGCCGGTCTTTTCAGCAGTTTCTTCGGGGGCGCCGGGCAGTTCTTTGCCCGGTTCTATACCGCTGAGCTGGATCAGGTCGGCGCCCAGGCCGCCCTTGAGCGTGACGTTCAGGGCGTAGGGTTTGGCCGATTTAAAAGTTGTCTTGAGTTTAAAAATACCCGGTTCGCCGGGCGTGATTTCGAAGGCTTGCCCGTCATCGGTTGTGGACGTGATGTTCAGTTCCACATTGGATACCGGTCGGTTGGTATTCACATCGCTGACGTAGAGGGTCAGTTCGGCCGGTTCGCCGGGGTGCAGATGGCCGTATTTCAGCAGGAGTTCGTATTTCTCGGACACGTTTTCGACGCTGAAATAACCGGGAGTGGCGGATTGGCCGGCAGTGTGGACCTCGTCGCCATGGGCGAAAAGGCCCAAAGCGGATATGACAAAAGTCAAAATAAATGAGAGTTGCTTTTTCATGTTTTTTAGTTGTGTTTTCGTAGTCAGAAATATGGTTCGGGATATTTTTGCTTTAAATATCATTGTTTTTTCTGTTGAAGTAACCTTTTAATGCCCGCTCTCCGATCAGCCAGAACACCGCCGGCGTCACTACAATATCCAGCAGGGTTGAACTCACCAGACCGCCGAGGATGACCACGGCCACGGGGTGCAGAATTTCCTTGCCCGGCGCCTGTGCGTCGAGTGTCAGCGGTATGAGCGCCAGTCCGGCCGTGAGGGCGGTCATCAGCACGGGCACCAGGCGTTCCAGCGAGCCGCGGATGATCATGTGCCGGCTGAATTTTTCTCCCTCATGCTCGATCAGGTGAATGTAATGCGAGATCATCATGATGCCGTTGCGCGAGGCAATACCCGTGAGCGTGATAAATCCGACGAGCGTTGCCACGGAAAAAACCCCGCCGGTCAGTAACACTGCCACGACCGAACCGATGAGCGCCAGCGGGATGTTCAGCATGATCTGCGCCACGATGAGCGGCGAGCGAAAGTGATGGTACAGTGCCAGAAAGATGCCCAGCAGGGCGAAAATACTCAGGATGCCGATCAGCCGCGTGGCGGCCTGCTGGCTTTCGAATTGTCCGCCGTAGGTGATAAAATACCCCTGCGGAAGTTCCACTTTTTCACCGACGGCCTGTTGCATGGCTTTCACGGCCGTGCCGAGGTCGCTACCTTCCACATTAGCCGATACGACGATGCGCCGCTGGGTGTTTTCGTGGTAAATGGCGTTGATCGAAGGATTATACTCGATTTTGGCGATCTGGTGCAGCGGGATCATCGAGCCGTCTGGCGCATCGATGAGCGTACCGCGGATGTGTTCCAGGTTGGTGCGTTCTTCCTGGGTGGTGCGCAGCAAAATATCGAAATACTGTTGCCCTTGCACGATCTGACTGACCACCAGGCCGTTGAAGAACACTTCCAGATCGGCTGCCACTTTACCGGCCTGTATACCGTAGCGTTTGAGCGCCTCCCGGTTTACCCGGATTTGCAACTGCGGGATCATGGTTTGTTTCTCCACCTGTACGTCTACCACACCGGGTACGCCCGACATGGCCCGGCTCACCTCATCGGCCTTGCGGCGCAGTTCCAACAGGTCGTTGCCAAAAACTTTTACCGCGATCTGGGCGCGCACGCCGCTCAACAGGTGGTCGAGGCGGTGAGAGATCGGCTGGCCAATGTTGACGGAAACGCCTGCGAGGGCGCCCAGTTCCTTCCGAATATCGGCCAGCACCTGGTCGCGCGGACGGGCATCGGACTTCAGTTCAATTTCAATTTCCGAGTTGGAAGGCGGCTCCACGTGTTCGTCGAGTTCGGCACGGCCGGTGCGGCGGCTTGCCCAGGCCACGTCGGGCACCCGCAGGATGAGGTTTTCAGCGGCCTGTCCGATCTTGTCGCTTTCCTCCAGCGAGGTGCCTGGCGGTGCGCTCAGGTTCACGGTAAAGGAACCCTCATTGAACTGCGGCAAAAACTCCGTGCCGAAAAACGGCACAATGGCCACAGAGGCTGCGATCATGGCGCCGGCCATGAGTACTACCGGGCGCGGATTGTCGAGCGTCCAATACAGCATGCGCTGATCCTGTTTTTTCAGCCAGTGTACCAGGGCCCCGTCTTTTTCCTGTTTGTCGCCCACGTTTTTTAACAGAATGGCACACAAGGCCGGTGTAAGCGTAAGTGATACCAGCAGTGAGGCGGCAATACTGGTGATATAAGCAATGCCCAGCGGGGCAAATATGCGCCCTTCGATGCCTTGCAGGTAAAAGAGCGGAATAAACACCAGGATGACGATCACCGTGGCGTATACGATGGAATTCCGTACTTCTGAACTGGCTTCGTACACTACTTGCAACACCGGTCTCGGATGGGGACTTTTCCGGTTTTCCCGCAAGCGCCGGAATACATTTTCCACGTCCACGATCGCGTCGTCCACCAACTCGCCGATGGCGATGGCCAGACCGCCCAGCGTGAGCGTGTTGATCGAAATATCGAAAAATTTGAACACTATGGCAGTGATCACCAACGACAGTGGAATGGCTGTGAGGGTAATGGCCGTGGTGCGGAAGTTGAGCAGGAATAAAAACAAAACGATGACCACGAGGATGAACCCGTCGCGCAGGGCGACTTCCACGTTCGTCAGGGCATTGACGATAAAGCCTTTTTGCTGAAAAATGTCGGGGTTGAGTTTTACGTCGGCCGGCAGCGAGGCCTGCAGTTCGGCTACGGCTTTTTCCACCGCTTCCGTCAGCTCTATGGTGCTGGCGCCCGGTTGTTTTTCCACCGTGAGGATCACGGCGGGTTTGCCGTTGATGCCCGCGTCGCCGCGCTTGACGGCGGCGCCGAATTTGACCTCTGCCACGTCGGAGAGCAACACCGGCAGACCGTCCTTGTTGGCCACCACGGTGTTTTTCAGATCGTCCAGCGATTGGGCGCGGCCGATGTTGCGGATCAGTACTTCGGAGCCGTAACGGTCGAAAAAGCCGCCGGTGCTGTTCTGGTTGCTCTGCCGCAGGGCTTCGTCGATGGCGTCGATGGAAAGGTTGTATTGTTTCAGCCGTTGGGTAGACACGAGCACCTGGTATTGCAGCCGCTCCCCGCCGATGGGGATCACCTGGCTGATGCCTTTGATACTCATCAGGCGCCGGCGGATGGTAAAATCGGCCAGGGTGCGCAGTTCGGAGGGCGGGGTGGAGTCGGCCGTGACGCCGATCATCATGATCTGCCCCATGATACTCGAAATAGGCCCCATGACGGGGACGATACCTTCGGGGAGTACGACGGTTTGCAGTTTTTCAGAAACGAGCTGACGGGCCCGGTACACATCGGTGTTCCAGTCGAACTCGACAAACACCAGGCCGATACCCACGCCCGAACTGCTGCGGACGCGTTCCACGCCCGGCGCGCCGTTCATGGCCACCTCCACCGGCGTCACCACCTGGTTTTCGATCTCCTCGGGCGCCATACCGTTGGCCTCCAGGAAAATCGTCACCTGCGGCCGGTTCAGGTCGGGCAGCACGTCCACCGGCAGGCGGGCGATGGTGAACGCTCCGTATACCAGCACGAGCGCCGCGAAGGCCACCACCAGCAGGCGGTTTTGAAGCGAGAATTTTATGAGTGCGTTGAGCATTTGTTTTTGTTTTGATTTAGAGTTTGCCGGTTAAAAACTGCAGGTTCAGTCCTGCCAGTTCGGTGTCGCGCATCGATTCGCAATATACCCATT
>CALEYM010000879.1 GCA_937926185.1 uncultured Bacteroidota bacterium
GGTTGATATGATCGATGACCTGGTCGTATTTTTTGCGGATGTCGATCACGAAGTTGCGCAGTTCGTAGTCGTCGAATATCCCCACCGCCTGCTCTATGAGTGATGAGTGATGAGCGATGAACGATGAGTGAAGGGCATCCGGGCTGGCGCCGGGTATTTCCTGCTGCACCTTTAGCCGGATGTTTTCGAGCGTATCGGGGTCGTGGGCGTTCAGCAGGGCTTTTACCACTTGCGGGATGCTGCGCCCGCCGGCTTTTTCGGCGAAGGCCTGTTTTTCCTTGTCGTTGATTTGTTTGTCGAGCCGGATCAGGCGGTTGGCCAGGGTGCTGAGCATGTCGGCGTCGGTGTTGCCCATGGCCACGCCCTCCAGCACTTCTTTGAGCGAGAGGCCCGGTTTTTTCTCCAGCGGGCGGCTGTCGGTTTTCCGGCTTTTTTCCACGCCGATGGCGTCGATGATCACAAAATGATCTTTGGTGTATTTGGCGGCGGGCGTGCCGGTAGCGCGCAGTTCTTCGAGGCTGCACGTGCGGGTGCCCCGGCCTTTCATTTGTTCGTAATAGCCGCGGCTTTTCACGTCGCGCATAAACAGCAGCACTTCCAGCGGGCGGATATCGGTGCCGGTGGCGATCATGTCCACCGTGACGGCCACGCGGGGGTAATATTCGTTGCGGAATTGCTGCAACACCGATTTTGGGTTTTCCTCGCTGCGGTAGGTGATCTTTTTGCAGAACTTGTTCTCTTCGGCAAATTCTTCGCGTACGATCTGGATGATGTCGTCGGCGTGGCTGTCGCTTTTGGCGAAAATGAGCATTTTGGGTACTTCGAAAACCTCCCCCCTGCCCCCTTCTGAAGGAGGGGGAGTTGTGAAGCGGTCAGGGAAGATTTGGGGCAATTGTTCCTTCACCGCCCGGATGATCAGGCGGATCTGGTTGACGTTCACCACTTTGTCGTCCAATTGTTTGGCGTTGTATTCGAGGTCTTCGTCGAGGGTGTTCCAGAATTGTTTGCGGGTGAGTTTTTCGCGGGTGCCGACGTATTCGCCCAGTTCGAGTTTGGCGCCTTGCTGGGTTATTTTGGTGGTGATTTCATACACGTTGTAGGGCACGAGCACGCCGTCTTCCACGGCGCGTTGGTAGCCGTAGTCGCACACGAGGTTTTGGTTGAAATAGCCGAAAGTGCGGTTGTCGGGCGTGGCGGTGAGGCCGATCTGGAAGGCGTCGAAGTAGTCGAGCACCTGTTTCCAGAGGTTGTAGATGCTGCGGTGGCACTCGTCGATCACGATAAAATCGAAGAACTCCATCGGCGTTCGTTCGTTGTACGCCACGGGCAGGGGTTCTT
Organism: uncultured Bacteroidota bacterium; assembly: GCA_937926185.1. Classification (GTDB taxonomy): domain Bacteria; phylum Bacteroidota; class Bacteroidia; order Chitinophagales; family Saprospiraceae; genus M3007. Next base: position 1,339 of record CALEYM010000879.1, read on the forward strand.
TGGGCATCCACTTAGTTTCGTTGGGGTTTTCTTCTTCCTCGCGTTCGTCCAGTTCGGCGCCTTTCAGGATGGAATACAGGCGCTGGATAGTGCTGATATACACCTGGCTGTCACCGGGGATAAAGGAACTGCTCAGGCGGGTGACGCCGTACAATTCGGGGAACAGGCGGTTATCGTCCCGCGGTTCGTAACGTTTGAACTCCTGCTCGGCTTGTTCGCCCAGGTTTTTGGTGTCTACCAGGAACAGGATACGTTTGGCCTTGGCAAACTTCAGCAGGCGGTAAATAAAAGTAATGGCGGTAAAAGTTTTGCCCGATCCGGTGGCCATTTGGATGAGGGCTTTGGGACGGTTTTCGCGGAACGATTGTTCCAGGTTGGTGATTGCGGTTATCTGGCAATCGCGCAGGCCACCGGAGGGCAATTGCGGGATGTCGAACAGGCGGGCCCGCAGGGTTTTGCCTTCTTTGATCCATTTCTGAAAGGTTTCGGGCCGGTGAAAGGTGAACACCGGTCGCGAGCGCGGCTTGGGATCGCGGTAATCGGTGAAGCGGGTCACTTCGCCGGTGCTTTCGTATACGAAAGGCAGGGGATCGTTTTGCAGGTACTTGAGTTTGGCCGTCGCGTATTCCGCCGATTGTTCTTCGTGGACGGTGAGCCGCACGCCTTCTTCTTCGCGTTTTGCCTCGATGAGCCCGACCGGTTTTTTGTCTACAAACAACACGTAGTCGGCGGGGCCGGCGTCGGTCAGGTATTCGCGTACGGCCACGCCGGGGGCGGCGCCCAGGTTGATCTTTGTTTTGTCCTGAATAAGCCAGCCGCTCCGACGCAGGGCTGCATCGATGTTGTCGCGGGCGATTTGTTCGGGCGTTTGGTTCATACGGTTGGCGGGTGGTTTACGGTCTGTGATAGCAAAGTTGGCAATTCTTATGCCACTATCGGGGTATTTTTTGTTAATATGCCTTTTAACGCGTGGCAAAGTATAAAACCCAGGGCAGGGTGCGCGATAATGGCTGATGCATACTTCAAAATCGCCGTGTCAGATGATGCCTGTCATTTGACACGGCGAATTGTATCCCTTTTTTTGAACAGAAAAAGTTCAGAAAAATGACTTGGAAAAAAATATTGCTCGTTTGCGGCGTCATCGCCCCGCTGTGGTACCTCTTTATGAACATCATCACCCTCAGATATAATATCGTGTTGGCTATCGTGCTGCTGCGCAGGGGAAATGAGCCGGCTTCCGTAAAGGTCAGATAAACATCTTCCTATGAAATTCGTATTTCAAATACTCGTTACCCTCCTGGCAGCAATAAATCTTTTGTTGGCATGGCCTGCCTTTTACCGGCTGCGCCAGCCGACCACGTTAGCCCTCTGGGGAATAAAGGTTTTTATTTCCGCCATAACGCCGTTACTGTTACTGACCGGAGTATTGACGGCTATTGCCGGCCTGGCCTTAAACTGGACGCCTGCTGTTGTACTCGGAAGTGCCGGCGCCCTGCTCTTTCTCATCCATATCATCGCCGTCACCCGGGCGCCGCACCCTTCCACGAATTTTGAACAGGCCTTCGGCCCGGGATGGGAAAAACGCCTGCCGGAAGAAAGTAAAGCCGGATTTCTGCCCCGTCGCTACGTATTCCGGTTGCCGGCTGCTCCAGAGCCTGTTTTTGAACAAAACATCGTATTTTATACCATTCCCGACACCGACCGGCAACTCCTGTGCGACATTTGGCAACCGCCCAAACAGGTAAAACGCTCCGGACTGGCTTTTATCTACCTGCATGGCAGCGCCTGGACGGTGCTGGATAAAGATTTCGGCACGCGGCCGTTTTTCAGACACCTGGCCAACCAGGGCCATGTAATCATGGACGTTGCGCACCGGCTCTTCCCCGAAACGGATTTCATGGGCATGACGCTGGATACCAAACACGCCATCGCCTGGATGAAGGTCAACGCGGCCGCGTATGGCGTTAATCCCGACCGCATAGTGATCGGCGGCGGTTCTGCCGGCGCCCACCTTGCTTTACTGGCAGCATACACGGATCAAAACCGGCAACTGATGCCTGAAGATCTGACATTGGCCGATATCAGCGTGCGGGGGGTGATCTCCATGTACGGCCAAAGCGACCTGGAGGCGACCTATTTTCACACCTGTCAGCATCTGGTGACCCGTTCGGCGCTCAGCCAAAAGAAAAAAGGCGAATCCGGCGGTATGCCGTCATGGGCACAGAAAAGCCTGGGCAAAGATTTTCACCGCCTCGGCTTCGACAAGGACGCCGAACCCGGCATACTGGCGCCCATGCTCGGCGGAACGCCCGCTGAAAAAGCGGACGTTTATGCGCTGTTTTCGCCGCTCACGCACGTCCACCCGGGTTGTCCGCCGACTCTATTCCTGCATGGTGAACACGATATACTGGCCCCCATAAAGGCCATCCGTCAATTGTATGGACGTTTGACGCAGGCAGGCGTTCCGGTGGTCATGCACCTTATCCCGCTCACGGATCACGCTTTCGACCTGATCCTTCCGAAAACATCTCCTTCCGCCCACAACGCTTATTATGATGTAGAGCGGTTCCTGGCGCTTATGGCGTGAGCGGCAACTATCCAGCTTTCCCGTAATAAGGCAAGGGTATAAATTCCGTCTCACCTGCTATCTTGTCGAACAATTGCAGCTGCCATTTCTGTTTGGCTTCCGCTATCAGTTGTCTATCCGAGGATACAAAATTCCAGTCGATAAAACGCTCCTCCGGGAAAGGTTCGCCACCAAAGATATAAACGGCGCTGCCGGCATGAATGGTAAACTCGCACAAGGTGCTTTCCTGTGCCACCAGGATCTGTTTGGGCTGGTAAATATGTCCCTCGCTTTCGATGCTGCCCTCCAGAATATACAGGCCCGACTCACCGTAGAGGTGTTCGCCGAGCCGCAAGGTTTTTGTTTCCGCGCTTTTTATTTCCAGCATATACAGTCGGCTGTACGCCGGCACAGCCGATTTCCGGCCGAATGCCTCGCCGGCCACCAGTTTGAAACTGACGCCGTCGGTCGTCCAGTGCGGAATGCCGGATTGGTCAATGTGGTAGAATGCGGGATCCATTTGCTCCAGGTGTTTGGGCAGGGCGACCCAGATCTGCAGGCCGTGCATGGATTTTTCGGCATTCCGCAGGTATTCGGGCGTTCGTTCGGAATGCACGATGCCCCGCCCGGCGGTCATCCAGTTGACCTCGCCGGGTTTGATCTCCACGACATTGCCCAGCGAATCGCGGTGCATGATGCTGCCCTCGAACAAAAAAGTGAGTGTGGAAAGCCCGATATGCGGGTGTGGCAACACGTCGAAGTTTTCCTCCCCGCTCAAAGTGACGGGGCCCATGTGATCAATGTAGATAAAAGGGCCGACCATACGTTTTTGCCGGAAAGGCAGCAGGCGCCCCACCATGAACTTGCCGATACTCGCGGCGCGTTCTTCGATAATAAGACCGATGTTGGACATAGCATGGCAAAGTTATTAAAACAAAACATCCCTGATCGCCTCCGTTTTGTCAAAAACCGATTTGGCGAACGGGCAGAGCGGTATGATCCGGATGCCGTTTTCCCGGGCAAAACGCACCACTTCATCGAGGATACGCTGCCCTACCTTTTGTCCCCGGAAAGCGTCGTCGACCTCGGTGTGGTCGATGATTATTTTGTCGGCGCCGGCATTTGTAAAATACATGCGTCCGGCCTCGGTTTCGCCGTCGAGGGCCACAAAATAGCCTTTGGCGCCTTCCGTGATCATTCGTATTTCCATATTCTTTAGTTGGGTTGGATTTATACTACTGCAGGGGTTGAGTAAAATTTCCTGTAGCAGATTAAAAAATGCACCACGGAGGCACAGCGTTTTATGCTCTGTGCCTCCGAAGTGCAATATTTGTCGCATATTTTCCGCACAAGGGCCTTTCAGCGCAACCAATCCTGCGACAAATAAACGGCATTACTTGCTCACCAGCGTCACCTGCAGGTCGAATTCATCGTAAATCGTTTTGTCGCCCAGGTTGTCGAAGAAAGAGCCGGAGCCGTAACGCACATCGAAATCGGTGCGGTCGAGCGTAATTTTAGCGGTAGCGGTGGGCTTGCCGTTGTTTTCGTTCACAGCAGCGTTGAATTTGATCTCCTTCGTTATTTCCTTGATAGTGGCGTTGCCCACGATCTTGTAATTGCCCTTGGAGTCGATCGGGATGGCGCGGGTGATGGTGAATTTGGCGGTCGGGTACTTGTCCGTGCCGAAGAAGTCGGCCGATTTCAGGTGGCCCACCAGTTTGTCCCGCCATTCTCCTTCCAGGTCTGTGTTGCTGATACTTGTCATATCTATTTCAAAGGCGCCGCCGACCAGTTTGCCCTGGTCGAACCGGAGGTCGCCGGATTTGACCTTTACCGTGCCTGTATGTGTGCCCGTCACCTTGGAGGCCGTCCACACGACTTTGCTGCTGGCGGTGTCCACCTGATAGCCGGAGAGCGTGGTAAAAGCGAAGGCTGCGAAAGCCAGGATGGGCAGAAAAAGCAATTTTTTCATGTTCTAATGCTGATTTTAATGTTTTTTAAATGTGTGGTTCAAGTCCTTTTTTCTGTTGAATTTGATGATGCAAAGTTCAGCCCTCGCCGGGGGCGGAGGGTATCAGAATTCGGAAGAATGGTTGTGATTTTTGGAAAAAGGGGGGTGCGGTACGGTTGCCCTACCACATCACGACCCGCAACACGCCGCGTTTTCCCCGTTCGTCCAACACCTGAACCAGGTATAAGCCGGCCGCCGGAATATCCAGCGGGAATACCGTTTGGTCGCCGTTGTGTTCCATTGTGAAACGATGCAACAGCCGGCCGTCAGCAGTGAATACCGACACGCTGTACAAGCCGCTACCGGGTGCTTGCAGGTATATCCGCACCGGTTCGCCGGCGCGCTGAGGATTGGGCGCCGCACCCAGGCGGAGAGCCTGACCGGCAGGGTCGGAGGCGCCTACGCTCATGGGTACCTTGAAAGTGAGGACGGCGCTGCAGCCCGTCGCATCGGTCAGGGTGAGGAAGTAGTCGCCCGCGGGGAGGCCGGAGAGGGAGGGGGTGGTGTCGCCGGTGCTCCAGGTCAGTTGAAAAGGAGGAGTACCGGTCAGCGACACGAGTTCGATCGCGCCGTTGGCGGCGCCTTGGTCGGGTTTAATGTCGGCCGTGGCGGCAGGCAGAATCGGAGTAAATATAAGTGGCCGTAAAAAAACCGTTCATGCCGGGCAGTTTGATCAGGCCGTCCGGAGAAATATTCGGACCCGACCAGACGCCGCCGGCCGGCGTGGCGCCGAGTTGGTGACTTGGGTTGCCGCTGCACAGGCGGGGGATCGGGTCGATGGTCACCGGGGGATTGCATTGGGCTGCCAGCAGGTGGGCGAGAAACAACAAAAAACAAGTTAAAAGCAGGCGCATGGAGGTGAAGCGTTTTGGTTACAGCCTGTCAGATGCGGGTAGGAGGGGAAGTGCTGCCCGGTTACTCGCTCCGCAAGGTCTTCACCGGATTCACCATCGCCGCCCGCAGCGATTCGTAGCCCACCGTGGCCAGCGTGATCAGGGCAATGGCCCCCACGGCGCCTGCAAATACGAAAAACGACAACGGCGTGCGGTATTCAAAATTTTGCAACCAGCGCCCGGCAAGGTACAACGCCACGGGTATGCCCACGATGCAGCCAATCAGCAGTATTTTGCCGAATACGCGGAGCAGCAGACTCAGGATTTGGCGCTCGCTGGCGCCGAGGGTCTTGCGAATGCCGATCTCCCGGATGCGTTGGCGGGCGAGGAAGGCGGCCAGGCCGTACAGGCCCACGCAGGTGATGAGCATGGCCAGGCCGGCGAATTGTTTGGTGAGTTCCGCGATCTGGGTTTCGTTTTCGTACATGCGGCCGAACTCCTCGTCCACAAACCAGTAGTCGAAGCCGAATTCGGGAAAAACCTGTTTCCAGGCTTTTTCCAGCACGGCGATTTTTTCGCCCATGTTTTCGGCGGGCAGCCGCACGTGTATGATCCGGTCGATGACATGGGGTTTCGGACAGATGGCCAGCGGATCGATCTTGTGGTGCATGGAGCGGTAGGGGAAGTCTTCCACCACGCCGATCACCTGGCCGCTTATCGGCAGCTGCGTACTGTCGGGCGGGCCGAAGTCGAAGGAGAAAACGGGCCGGACGATGGTTTTGCCCACGGCGGTTTCCGGGGTCAGTTTCAGGGCATTTACGGCGGCGCGGTTGAGCAGCACGGCGGAGGTATCGGCCGGGCGCTTGTGGTCGAAATCGCGACCGGCGATGAGTTGCATGCCGAAGGTTTTGGGGAAATCGAAATCGCCGTTCAACTGGAACCATTCATGTCGTTCTTCACTCAGTTCCGGGAATTGCATCTGCATGTTGATCGGGCCGAAATAATCGAGCCGGGGCAGGTGGTTGGCCAGGGTGACGAGTTGAATGTCGGGGTCCTGCTGCGCCAGCTGTTTGAACCGGCCGTATTCCAGGTCGGTGGCAGCCTCGGTAAAGCCGCCGTAGCGGATGGAGACGATCTGTTTGCCCGCTTCATTCAGTTTCGACTCGCGCATGAGGTTCATCTGCCGCACCACCACCGCGGAGCCGGCCAGCAGCGTGACGGCCACGCAGAGTTGTACCCCGGTCAGCACTTGCCGCAGGGCGTTGGAACCTTTCCGGAAAGCGAATTTTCCTTTGAGCACCGTTACCGGCTGGAAACCGGAAATGAACAACGCCGGGTAACTGCCCGCCAGCAAGGTCACCAGCGCCACGATGCCGCCAGCCAGCAGCACCATTTGCCCGCCGAACAAATGCGCCGCGGAAAAATGTTTGCCCGTGACGGCGTTGAACGGCGACAGAAACAGGATGGCCAGCAACAAGGCGATGAGCATGGCGCCCGTCACCATCAGGAACGACTCGGTCATAAACTGGAAAAACAACTGCCTGCGCATGCCGCCGAAGGTTTTCCGCAGGCCGATCTCCTTGGCCCGACCGGCCGACTGCGCCGTGGCCAGGTTGATGTAGTTGATGCAGGCCACCAGCAGGATGAGCAGGGCGATGGTGATGAACACCGAGATGTATTTCCGGTTGGCCGATTTGTGGTTGGTGGCCCAGTCGATGTCCTGATCGAAATGCACGTCGGTGATCTTCCGGATGATGGGCGTCACTTTCAGGTTGGGGTCGAAGCGGCGGGCGAGGGTGTCGACCCGCCGTTGCAGGTCGGCCTGGATGAGCGGCAATTGGTTGTCGTCGCGGCACACGAAAAGCGAACTGGTAAAATAATTCTCCTGTTCGCCGCCCATGGACGCATTCAGCATGTTGTCGATGCCGGGTATCACGGTTTTCAGGGCCAGGATGTTGCAGATGTATTTGGGGTTGATGTGCGTGTTGGAGGGGAAGTCTTCGTACACGGCGCTTACCATCAGGTCGAGTTTCTGGCCGCGGGTGCTCCAGGTGTGCGACACTTTGAGGGTTTTGCCGACGGGGTTTTCATCACCGAACAACTCCCGGGCCGCGCTTTCGCAGAGCATAATGGCATTCACCTGCTTCAGGGGCGCCGCGGGGTCGCCCTGTTCCACGTCTATTTTCAGGATATCATACAACCCCGCTTCGGCCCAGATGATGTCTTCGGTGAGGATTTTTTTGTCCGTTTGCTGGTAATGGATCGTGGTAGGCATGCCCTGGGCCGAGTAGCCGCCGATTTTTTCGATGCCCGGGTAGGTATTCTTAATGTAATTATCCCAACCCGCCGGCACGGCCCCGAAGGCGTTGGTTTCGCCGTTGGGCGCCTGGATGCGCCAGCCCATGCGGTAGGTTTGCGCGGCCTGGGGGTGGTGGGTGTCGAAGCCGAGTTCGTCGCGCACGTACATCAGGATGAGCAGCGCGGCAGCCAGGCCGATGGCGAGGCCGAGGGTGTTGACGAGGGCGTAGCCCCGTTGCCGGGCGAGGTTCCGGGCAGCGATGAGGAGGTAGTTGGACAGCATGCGGGTAGTCGGTGGTGGCGTTTGAACGGTGAAAAAAGTTGGTGTTCAAACAGAAAGGATACGTTTGGTTGGGGGGAAAGACAAGATATTTGGGGTAAAGCTGTAAGGGGGATAAATTTTTAGATCAACGTCCGGAAAACCGCGGGTTTCGGCAGAATGTTGTACCCTGAATCTGTTTCAAGGTTAGTGCAATACAAAATAAATTAAGATTTTTGTCGGACAAGGAATAAAACGTAATTACATTGCGAAAGCCAAACGATTTAGACGCGAAGGAGGTAATTTCGGATCTTCGGGCCGGCAAACCCGGCGTGATCGAAAATTTGTACGATTTGTACCGGCCTGATTTTTTATCCTGGGCGGGCAGAAGATTTTTGGCTACGCCCGGCGACATTGAAGACGGGTGGCAGGATGCTGTAGTCATCTTTTATGAAAATGTATTGTCCGGCAAAATAACTGAAATAGAAAAATGTAACCTGAAGACTTTTCTTTTCGCTATCGGAAACAATAAACTCTTAAAAAACTATGAAAGAAAAAAGCGTTTATTGTTGCCGGGAAATCTGGATAAAATCCTGCAGGAGCATGCACAAAACATGAAGTTTGATTTTGACGATGCTTTGGAGGAAAAACGCGAACGCCTTCGGGCGGGAATGGATCAACTGAGCCCGCGATGTTCGGAATTACTGATTCAAAGATATTATCATCAAAAGGACATTACCGAATTAAAAGAAATATTTCAGTATGCCTCTGAGAATACCGTCAGCGTAACTATAAACAAATGTATAGAAAAATTAGAAAAAATACTGCGAAATAATCGAAAAGGTGGATAACAATGATACGATATTAATTGACCGTTATTACTGTAACGAACTGACCGAAGCGGAACGGCTGGCGTTCGAAGAACGAATGGCTGAAGATGCCGGATTTAAGGCGGAGGTGCTATTGCGGGCAGAAGCGGTCAAAGCGGTCAGGCTTCAAGGCAGGGCAATGCTAAAGAAACGCCTGCAAGAGCGGCCGCTAATTGAAAAACGCCCGCAGAATAATTTATGGCGTATTATAATTTATGCGCTGCTCCTGCTCATACCTGGAATAGGATGGTGGGCGTATAATAATAACGTATTTCAAAAACCGCCGCCACCGCAACCTCCGTCTCCCGGCATTGAAAATGAAAACCAGCCGGCAAACCGGGACGACTCTCTTCAGCGCAACGAATCAAAGCGCAAGGAACAGGCAATTAATGAGATGAAGCCCGGCAAACCAACCGCGCCCCCAACCCGGCAAACCCCGGACCAACTGTTTGCCGGAAATTTTAAACCATACACCGACAAGGGCTTAGAAAATTACAGGTCCAGAGGGCCTGAGTCAGCCCCGCCCGACGAAAGATACCTGATATTTTATACAAAAGAGCAATTTGACAATACGATAACAGCTTATGAGCAACTTGACCCCGATGTAAAAGATTTGGATTTTACGCTCTTAATTAAAGCCAACGCCCTGATCGAAACGGAACAATTTGCCCCGGCTGTCTCTATCCTGGAGGAATTGTGCAACAGGCCAATATCTCCGTTTACCGATGATGCGCGATGGTATCTCGCGCTCTGCAAGATAAAACAAGGGGAGATAGCCACTGCAAAAACCCAACTTCAACTCATTTTAAAGGAGCGCGATTCGACGCGGTATAAGCAGGCGGAACAACTGTTGAAAGCGATTCAATAGATTGCTTTCATTTCGCCGGCTCCTATAAAGCCCGCCCAGTAAAAAGGACTGCGCATTTCCGGCGGACATTGAGCCAAAAAATCCAGCTTGGCTTTTCGTAGCGCCTCATCTTTCCGCATTCCCGGCTCTTGCAGATACCTGTAAAAGGAGACCATAATTTGTTGCGTGGCATCGTCATGCGCTTTCCACAGCGACATGACCGTGGCCGGTACGCCGGCCATAGAAAAAGCGCGGGAAAGACTCATCACGCCTTCGCCCTGACGCAGTACCCCCATACCTGTGTTGCAGGCGCTCAAAACGGCCAATTCGGCGGGTAAATTCATGTAGTACAATTCAATAGCGTTTAAATCGCCAGTCCTGCCTGCGTACTGGTTTGCTGTATCGGGGGATTCCCATTGGGTGAACAACAATTTGGAGAACATCGGATCGCGGTGATCCAATACGGCATGCATGGCAAAATGCAGGATTCGGAACCAGGGAGATTGTATTTTAAATGCCTGTACGCTGGCGTCCCGACCGATAAACGCCTGACCGTTGAGCATTTTTGCGATATCCTCTACCTCTTTAATCGCTCCGGGTAAATTATATTTCCCTTCGCGTTCCAGCTGAATACGCGCCCGCGAAACATATTTATCCAGTGTATCGCCACTGGCATCATAAGTGGCCGCAAACCCGGCAAATAATTTCAGACCCGGATTGGATTTTGCCTGTTCGGCGCGCGCCGCTTGCATCAGCATAAGCGCCGAGGAATAAGCGTAACTCACCGCATAATTGCGAAGCAAATAAGGATAGCCGTGAAAATCGATCTTTTCCGGGCGTTTGCCTAATACTTCAAAAGGTAGCTGGCATAAAGCGCCGTCGGGTACAATGATAAGTTTGTTCATGTTTTGGCCCAGGGATTGCAGCGGTTCCGCCAGCAACCAATCGTATAGCCGGTCAGCCGATTCGCCAAACAAGGGCGTATCGGAAAAGCTAAGCCGCATAATATCATTTGTTATCGATTTTGTCAGATTATTCAGGGTGGTTTGCAACCCGGACGGTACGGGAGTACTCCAAACGCGTATATCCTGTTCGGTCAGGGTGAAAATGTAAATGGCGCTATCGCCCAGAAAGTATTCAATCAGTGCCTGATCGGGCAGCATCCGTGCTTGCACCCTGTCCAGGTCTATCCAAGGAACCCGAACCGCAGGCGCAACATCGTCGGCCTTCTTGGCGGTTTTCAACATATCCTGATAAGCAAGCGACGTGTAAAAAAGCACGGATTTTAGCGAATCTGTCACCCGGGCGGCGGCGAAACCGCCTTCTTCAAAAAGCCAGGTCTGTATCCGGATTTGGCGGTCGCGAAGGCTGTCCAACTGCTGTTTCGGCAATCCGGTCAGGTCCAATTTTTCCAGGTCTTGAAGGCCCTCGACTTGTACCCGCTCCCGCGCCAGATCGGCATACTGAAAAGCGCGTTCTGCCCAGGATGGGCTTTGCGTCAGTTGCCAAAGGCGGTAACAGGCTGACAAGGCCGTTTCAAAATATTGCCGGTTGACCTGCTGCCGGTACAACTTCGTAGGTTCGAAATCATATTCTTTGCGAAGGATTTCGCCGGTCTGAAAAAGCAGGTCGCAGGCGCGCAGGCAATGAACCAGGTAGGAGGTATCCAATGGATATTGGGAGGAAAGTATATTATATGCCCTTATTTTTTGTTCGAAAACAAGATAAAAAGTATGTTCGGCATAGATATTTTCGAACAGGGGTTCGTCAAAATCATCCCTCGGGCGAAATGACGGCAGCAAACAGCGCAACGCCCGCTGCGCATAACGCAGGGCGGAGTCGGGCCGGCCCCATTCGTTGTACAATCCGCTTAAGGCATTGTAGGATTGGGCAACATCCCGGTTGCATACGCCTTCATATTTTTTCAGATAGTACGCAATTTTTTTTCGATAATGTTCGGCAGACTCTTCCCACTGGCCCTTAATTCTGCATATTTCTCCGAAGTTCACGTGCAAATCGCCCAAATGCTCATACAGGTGACTTGAGGTCATTGAATCTGAATAGGTATCAAGAATATGCCGCGCTACTATCGTTTCTTGAAGCGCTTCGTCTATTTGATTCGTCGCTATTAAGGACCACCCTAAACTGATATGTAAAAAAACTTTGGTATCGGGGGTCAACCCGGGATGCCCCAGGCCTTCCCGATACAATCGGATGGATTGCTCGTCTTTATTAAAAGTGGACAACATCGTCCCAAAATTATTGTTGGCCATGGCTGCCTCATTCCATTTTTTTAGTTCCACTAAAATAGCCTTTCCTTCCTCGAAATAATGCGATGCTTTATCAAAATCCCGGAGTCTTGCATAAGTATCTCCCAAAGGGCGCAATACATATTGCGCTAAAAAAAGGTCTTTTCGGTGTAAATTATTTTGCCATATAACTCTGCAAGCATCGTAATGGTGTCGCGCGCGAAGGAGATTTTGTGGAGGCAGGCTATAAATAAATGCAATATACAAATGTACATAAGCCAGGCGTTCCCATTCCTTTTCGGTATGAGGATTGCGAAAAGCCTGGTTAACGGGAATCTGAAGAAATTCAAGGGCCAGGGCCGCGTCATTCTGCTTTCGATAGCAAATTTTAAATCCAATTTCGGTATAGTGCGAAATCCACCGCCCCAAACTATCAGATTTCTGCAAAAGTGAATCCACTGCCTTGTTGAAATACCGCACGCTGTCCCATTCTGCCGATTGCGCTTTTTCGACAGCCTTCGAGATATAAAATCTAACATCTGCGGATACCGGCTGGGTAAATAACGAAGATGGCGCAATGAAAAAACCCGGGGCAATAATGCTCCAAACAAAAAGGCTCCTCCGGATGTCGCGAGACATACAAAGGAGACATAAAAACAAAGGGCAATTCATGTTTTATCCAGCATTAATTTTCAATGTGGGGCAGTCACAGGACAAACCGGAAACCATAATCAGATTTGATTTCTTCTGTTCCGGATATTCCTTCGCCTCAGGGCCAGGCCGATCAGGGTAAAAACCAATATCGCCGGAATGAGCCAGAACCAGAATGGAAAACAATAACCTTCACAATCCGCGCAGTCATGGGTTCCAGTCTTTACAGCCCAATACGAAGTGCTATCTAAAAGTTCATTTCGCCTGGTAATCGTTTCATCGGTACCATGAAATACCACGGTTGCTTCCAGCACCGGGAAATGTTTCAGGTAATCCAGAAAAGGATATTGAACATCGCTGCCCGGTGGCGAAATTGTCGCAGCATTCGCTCTTATTACCACGTTTACCGAAGCGCACTCCCGGATTGAAAGATTCAGGTCGTTCATATCTATGCAATGGGATGCGCAATGGTAGTGATTGTCCGCCGCTCCAATAGGGAAACAAAGCAGGTTGCAGGTTGCCCACTCCAGTGAGTTGCCATTTTGGTCCTGCAGGCCCGACAGCCTGCACCATTGAAAGTTGGGATCGATGATACGAAACCTAATTTCTGCCCCGCTTGCCGACCCGGTTGCAGGAGGAAGATTGCAAAAATCCAACCTGAGAGTGGCTGTTAATAAATTATCGCAATAACTCGTAACGTACAGGCGGTTCGGATCGTGCGGCTCGCCGTTTTTCAGGTAAATGGTATCGGCGTCGATGATATATTCGCCATTGAAGGTATATAGCCCTTCACTCGAATTTACCGTCTCTATGCCGGGTATGTGATTCAAATAGTCCAGAATAGCCGTATTAGCAATTCTGCATGGCCTTGTGCTGGTTAAGATGGCAAGCGCATACGACCAGGCGTCCGTACCTAAATTTGGTTGCGCGCTTAGTTCGGGGGCAGGAGATGGATTTTCAAATTGCACTTCCTGAAACAATCGAAATTCAATTGGGATACTGGATGGCATCGATGGCTGCACCGCGGCTCTCACTTTGCCGGGATAATCATTAAAAAAACTAAACAGGAATTGACGGTAAAACGGCATATCTACAGTTTCCGATACATCCCTGCTAACATCATTGTTCTGGCCTTCGTAATATGCCGGGTTGTAATGTTCCGGAGGAATATGTTCGCTAAACCACAGATGGTCGCTTCGCTCGGGGTCCTGATCCTGTAAATCATTCCTTGAGGCCCCAATCAACAAATACACTTTTCCTGTATCAGTGATACATGCAGGCGGATCGTACGAAATCACGAATACGCTTCTTTCCCCGCCCGATTCGCGATAGTTTAAATAACCGTGGCTATGCGCCAGGGATATTCTTTTTCCCGGTAGAATTGTTCGAAAATGGCTGGTTGTGCCAGGCGTGGCTATTGAAATACCGCCAATTTCCGGGAGTGCGGCAGGTAAAAAAGCCGGCAGATCCGGCGGATCCGGCGGTATCGGCGGATCTCCTTTTCGCGGCAAAGGAACTCCTATGGGCACAAAACGTTCGGCTCCGGGACTGGCATAAAAATATTCGTGGGACTGCTGGATTTCCGAGTTCGGGTCATATTTTGTTTCATAATTCTCCCAACAAAACTTTACTTCTTCTAAATCCGGCGCCAGTCTTCTGTAAAGTGGCGGGTAGTATTCGCCGTTTCCAAATACCCAGAACGACCAGTAAAATGGATCATCCGGTGGATGCGGGGCAGTCTGAAGCTCAGGAACAGACAAAAAGAAATGGACGTTCGGTTCAATCGGGGGATCAGGGTTGATCGTCAGTTGGCCGGGAGCGCTGTGCCACCCCATCAGGCACAATAAAAAGAGTAACGCGCTTGTGAGGTTAGATGCTTTAGAAGTCTGGCCCGGCTTACCGCTCATTTTCAGGAAAGTTTTCATAATCGGAAATTTTTTCCTTAGTCCCGCCAGGGCGCGAATTCTTAAGTCGCAGAGCCATATTTTTTAAAAAAAAATCAGGCGCGCAAAGCCACGGTTGCTTCTTCCAAAAAAATTTGATGGTTGCGATTAAGATTTTTCCCCTGGCAGGAATAAAGAGGGAAATGAGGATTGGGCGTGGAGGAGTCGAAGTCCGGGTCAAAGTTAAGAAATTTTCCATATTAAAAAAGTTTTCAACACCAAAAGTGCTACACAAAGTTTTCACCAAAAAAAATTTCACTATGAGAAATCAGTGGCGTTTTATCCCAACCATCCGGCTCGCCTGTGCAGCCGCGTACTTGTGTATGGCTTCGTTTCTTTTTGCCCAGGACGATCCCGTCACCCTTCGCACCGAAGCGCAGATCAAAAACTTTTACCTCCAGCGCGAACAGCAGGCGCCGGAGCAGGTCAAAAAAGAACTGACCACCCTTCGCGCCCGGATCAAAAAAGACAAACTTGGATTTACGGTCGGCTATACCGGCGCTTCAAACCGTTCCCTGAAAGTACTGGCCGGTGAAAAGAACCAGGTGCCGCCCACCGAGGTTGCCCGTATTATTAAATTGATGCGGGAACGCCAGCCGGATAGCGACGACCAGGACCAAGCCGGCGCCTTGCCCGCCAAATGGGATTCCCGGTCAAAAAATTGGGTGTCCGGCGTACGCGACCAGGAGAATTGCGGCAGTTGCTGGGCTTTTGCCGCCGTCGCCATGTACGAAAGTTCCTGGCTTAAACGCTATGCCGGCAGCCTGAATACCTCGGAACAGCAGGCGCTCGATTGTTCCGATGGCGGCAGCTGTGACGGCGGCTTTTCGTACAAGGTATTCGATTGGATGATTGACAAGAAGAAAAATCTGAAAAAGGAAGCGGGTTACCCGTACGTGGCAAAAGATAAACCTTGCCCGGCAACCGCGACGAATACCCAGTTTTATGCCAAATCCTGGAAAGTGCTCCGCCCCGACGGGGATATTACCAAAATTGCCGACGTTGCCACGATAAAAAAAGCCATTATGAAATACGGGGCCGTATGTGCGAGCCTGGTTGCCAACAGCGATTGGAACCACTATACCGGCGGCGTCCTGAACGGCATGCCGAGCAATGCAGCCAACCCTTCATCCAATCATGCTATTTTGATCGTGGGCTGGAACGATGCCAAAAAAGCCTTCCTGGTCAAAAACTCCTGGGGCAAGGATTGGGGGCTCGACGGTTATTGCTGGGTAAAATATAATACCTACAATATCGGCCGGCGCGCATCCGTGGTTGTAGCCAATAAGCAATGAGCTTCGAACGCCTGCTTTCAGGCGAACCCGCTATTCTCTACCTCTAAACTTATATGATAATGCGTGTTTTATTGTTTTTATTCGGATTAATACCCCTTTGGGGCTGTTCCCAACAGCCGGTTCGGCTTTACCAGGAAACGGATAGTATAATAAAAATTTCAGCGGGAGAAAATTTTATGCTTCGGTTACCCTCTAATATCGGCACCGGCTATACCTGGGAATTGAGCGAACAACCGGATTCTTCGCTGTTGACCTTAATCAGCCGGGAGTATAAATCCGGTGGAGATGAGGATAACGGCCCCGGTTACGACGAGTTGCTGTTCAAAGCGCATCGCAAGGGAAAACTCGAGTTGAAATTACAGTATGTGCGCCCCTGGAAAAAGGACAATGCCGGCAATCCCGATATCCGGCGTAAAACCTATCCGGTAATCATCGAATAAAGTCTCCGGCTTTTCACAGCCGCACAAGTGCACAACACAGTTCTGACAATCAGGTATTTCAACAACAGGTATCTGTTTTTGGAATGGCCATGCTATTGCCCTCTATTATCATTCACAAAACTTATTACTATGAAAAACTTCATTTTTTGTTTTCTGACAATTCTTATCTCCTTTTTCTGCAGCGGAGCCCACAATCTGTTTTCCCAAAAACCGGTATTTAAAACCAAAACATTACTGCTTCCTTTTCACGACGAGCCGGTAAAAGTCACTTACGAGGTGATTGACGGCATGGCCATTATGGAAGAGGATATTTTGCTCGGAAGAGATGAAGACCTTCGCGACGCCGAAACCGGCGATCAGGCCGTCGTTATCGACGGAAATAAATACCGCTGGCCGGACGGCGTGGTTCCATATAAAATCAATAGCGAAGTCAAGGCTGCGCAACGCCAGAATATCCTGAACGCCATGAAGCACATAGAAGACAAAACATCCGTGAAATTCGTATCGAGAACCAACCAGAAAGACTATGTGGAATTTGTATATCATAATAAATCCGATCACGTGTGCTGGTCGCAACTGGGACGCAGAGGCGGCCGGCAAACCATCGCTTTGCACAAGGACGGATGCGGCTTCGGCACAACCGTACACGAAATTTGTCACGCGCTGGGCTTTTGGCACGAACAATCCAGGGAAGACCGGGACGATTTTATCGATATTATCTGGGAAAACGTCAATCCGGACTATAAAAGCCAGTTTTCCAAACACGTTAAGGACGGGATCGATCTGGGGCCCTACGATTACGGCTCTATCATGCACTACCGGGCAACTTCATTTAGCAAAAATGGAAAACCGACTATCGTGCCAAAAAAACCAGGCGTTACCATCGGGCAGCGAAACGGATTGAGCGACCGGGATATCAATGCCATCAACCTGCTCTATCCGCCCATTTCGCGAAAGGTAACCGGCATATTCAAAGACCGGGATAAAAAAACATACCTCTGGGTCGGCGCCGACTGGGATAACTTCACCAAACGCTGGGATAATTACAAGGATTCCGGGCTTCGTTTAGTCGATGTCGAGGTGCATAAGGAGGATGGGCAATGGCTGTTCAACGGCGTGTGGGAAAAAGGGAATGACAAGTGCGCCCTGTACCGTTATGACAACTGGGATAGTTTTACAAAAAAATGGGCAGAGCTTAAAAACACTGGCTACCAGCTCGTCGATATAGAAACCTATGCCGCGAATAACAAACGTTATTTCGTCGGGGTGTGGCGCGCAGGTGCCGGTGGATACGGCTTGTATCTGATAAAAGGTTGGGAAGCATTCAAACAAAAATACAATGCGCTGAAAGCCGATAATCTGCGACTGACCGACGTAGAAGCCTACCAGTCGGGCAATGACAAGTACTTTGTCGGGGTATGGGCGGGCGGAACGGATAAATCCGGCATTTACCATTGTAATTCCTGGACGGATTTTAAGGACCAGGGGCAAGGATTTGAAAAGCAGGGTTTGAAATTGACTGAGTTTGAAACCTATATGGACAAGGCCAACAAACCCATGTACGTCGGCGTCTGGCGGGAAGATAAGGCTAAAACGGCCTTTTGGCACAATGTGAGTTGGAGCAGCCTGATGAGTAAACAAAAGGAGTGGGGTAAGGCCGGTATGTATCTCGTCGATTTCGAGGTGAATTAAAATCCAACACAAGTTTATACTGGTTTGCTGTCCGGAAGCGCGTGCAAATGCCACGCTTCCGGTACGGCCTACCACATTGTACGCTTATAAAGCCAATTCCAATGAATAAAAAAATCATGTTCTGCTTCAGCCTCATCCTGTTGGCTTCCAGTGCCGTTTTCTCGCAAACCGAAGAAGACATCTGGAAACAAATTGCCGCCGGGCCCTCTGAGGAAAATATTACGGCGCTTTTGGCCGCTTACCCGGAAAGCGCGCTCCTGCCCAAAGTAGCGGAATTGCTCTGGGGCAAGTGCAAGGCTAAGGGAGACAAAAATTCCTGCGAATTGTACATCCAGTTCTTTTCCGAAGGCGGGCATGTGCAGGAAGCGTTCGAGATTTTATCCCGCACCGGCGGCCCCGGCGATATCATTGAAGAGACCGGCGAAGCCCTCGTCGAAATCATCGAAGCCCTGGAACCGGATGCCGCGGCCGACAACGCCCCCGCTAATACGCCGGACAACGAAGAAACAACGCCCGATACCGAACCGGAAGAGGTGGAGCCCCTTGACCCGGACAAGCCCAAAACCGCCGTATCCGGGGATGCCGGTAAGATTAAAACGAATAAACCCGGCCTACCGGCTGGCAAACGGTCCGGGAACAAGCCGGAAACAACCCCGGCGAAGAAATCCGCCGTTTCTTTTGCGAGGGTTTGGATGGAGCACAATCGCGTCGTGAACAACCGAAAAGGCGTGATGATCCACCTGAAATTCAGTATCACGGGTTACGCCGGAAAACCCTGTTCGGCCACTGCGCGCTTCCTCGACGAAGCGGGTAAAGCTATCGCCGATTCTAACGGAAAATTTGTCGATCCAAATGGCAAAGTCGTTACCGTCAGGAAATTTGTCCCAAAAACGGCATCCACCCAATACAATGATTTTACGCTTTTTATGCCCTACGGCGAGCTACACAAAAAAGGCAAAAACAAGATCATTTTCTACGTAACGATCCGGAGCGGGAAGGCGATACTGGCTAAAACGGCCAAACGAGCCTTTATGCTGACCTGGAAATAACCCGGCCAAACCGCGATTTTTTTTCTCACTTTCAAATCACCGACCAATGAAAAAATACCTGTTTGTACTCCTGCTCCCGGCCCTCTTTCCCGCCGCGGGCGCCACCCAAAAACCCGACTGCCAGGGCGTCTTCGTCCGCGATTTCCAAACTGCCGGCGGGCAACAAACCGAACTGGCCAAAACCCTCGCCGACGACCTGGAAGCGGCCATGCTCCGGCAAAATTGCGTGGTGTTGTTGCGCAGCGACCATCCGGATCTGGCGGAAAAACTGAACCGGTTCGGCAATATCCGGGCATTCGGCGACCTGCCCGATACGCTCCGCGGCGACCTGCTTGCCGCCGGGGCGCGCACCCTGGTTTCCGGCAGATTTAACATAGTCAATGGCGGCGGCGCCGATGTCACGGTCAGTCTGCTCAACCTGGAGTACGCCGTAGCGCCCATAACCAAAACCATACATTTTTCAGCGGTAGAACTAAAAGACGCCGGGTACCGGCATCGAAAAATGGGGTATATGGTACCAAACCCAATTGCGAACGACGCAGTCCCCGCGCCGGCAGTCAGGGATGAACCAAGTGTCAAAAATAGTGATGAATTGTCCCTTTACCAGGCATTTATGAAAAACCCTGACGGGAAAAATGCGTCGGCCTATCTGACCAGCTATCCTACGGGCTTGTACCTGACGCTGATTGCATCGCGCCTGGGAGGAGAATGCCTGAACACCCGGGACCCGGAAAAATGTCAGGATTTCCTGGCACTCTTTCCGGAAAATAAAATGGCAAAAAAAGCCCGCCGGATCATTACGGAGATAGAAAAGATGTTGGATCCGGTATCCGGGCATATACCTGAAGAGGACGAACCCGCTCCGGGCACGGAGGAAGTGGAAGATGAAAACAACGATGAACATGCCGGCACAACGGCGCCAGAGAAAACGAAAGGCGGCAACAAAAACGATAACACCGATCCCCCAACGTCGAAGATCACTGCCAAGCCGGGTAAGAATAAACAGGTTGGAAAAGCGCCGAAAAAAAAGGCTGATAAAAAACGGGGAAAAAGCAAATCCGTTTCCAAAGTCAAAAAACCGGTCGCAGCAGCGAAAAAGAAGGCTACTCCGGCTTCGGCAAAGAAAAACAAACCAAAGCAGAAGTCCGAATCGAAGTCAAAATCTAATACCAAGCCGAAACCTGATCCGAAGTCCAAACCAAAATCCAACCCGAAGTCCAAACCAAAATCCAAACTCTGATCCGCCCCGACGTCTTCTCCGGCCTCCGGTAGCCTTGCCATCGCTGATAGCTTTTGTAATTTTGTATCGGTTTCACACAATCGTACTCCCCCTCAACCCAGGCCGTTTGATCACCGGCAGCGCCGTATCGTTCTCACATTCCAGAAACACCCGGTAAGGGCAGGCGCGGCAAATATCCCGGTCCAGTTTTTTATAAATGGCCGACAGGGCGTCGGTTTTGGACATAAAAAAGTTTTCCCGGCCGATCTCGTCCATAAAGCCGCCGCTTTCCATCACGTCCTGGGCGATGATCTTCAGGCGGATGATGTAGAGTCCGCCACCTTTTTTGCGCCAGAAAGCGGCTTCACGGGCCAGCCACTCGGCGCCGTCGAGGTCCACGTAGTTGATGCCGTTGGCCATGATGAGCAGGTGTTTTTCGGGGCCTTTGCGCATATCGCGCAGGGTGGCCGAGATATGGTCGATAGCGCCGAAGTACAGGTGCCCGTCGATGCGGATAATTTTCAGTTGCGGGCATTCCGGCACCGTTTTCCGGATGACGTTGATAAACTGGTGCCGGTGGTGTTCCGCGTCGGGGGCCATTACGGCGATATTGGGCCGGGAAGTTTGTTTCAGGAAAAAAAACAACGAGAGCAGTACGCCGAGGTACACGGCAAACTGGAGTTCGGCGAACAAGGTGGCAAAAAACGTGACCCCAAGGATCAGGTTTTCCTGCTTGCTGGCCCTGCGTATCTCGCGGATGTGTTTGAAATCGATCAGGCCCCAGCCGATGAGCAGGATCAGGCCGCTGAGCGCCGGCGTGGGCAAAAAGCGGGCGTATGGCGCAAACAACAGGACGATCACCATCAGCACCAGGGCGGCAAATATGGCCGACATGGGCGTGCGGGCGCCGGCCTCGTAGTTCAGCCCCGAACGGGTGAATGAGCCCGAACCGGCATAACAGGAAAAAAAGCTGCCCGTCACGTTGGACAGCCCCTGCCCGATCAGCTCCTGGTTGCCGTCGATGGGATGGCCTGATTGCACCGCGATAGCGCGGCCCACGGCCACCGTCTGAATAATGCCCAGGATGGCAATGGCGAATGCTTCGCCCAACAGGCTGTGAAAATTACCGGCGGTAAAGCCGGGTATGGAAAAGGCCGGCAGTTGCCGGGGAATTTCTTCGGCAAAAGGTATGGTGGCCAGGGGGCCGCCCATCATCCAGGCCAGCAGGGTGCCGCAGGCCAGGGCCACCAGCAGGTGCGGCATTTTGGGGGCGTAGCGCCGTACCAGCACGGCCATGATCAGGGTGTAAAGCGCCACGAAGAATACCGCCCAGTTGATACCAGAAAGGTGCGCCACGATCTGCTCCCAGGTTTCCAGAAAAGCCGCCCGCGAGGAAATGTCGATGCCCAATACGCCCCGCATCTGGTTGGTGACGGTCAGTACCGCTGCCCCCGCGGCAAAACCTACTACCACGGAATTCGACACAAAACTGATATACCGTCCCATGCGACCCAGCCCCAGGGCCAGTTGAATGGCGCCCGCCATAAAAGTGAGGAACAGCACTTTGGCGATATAATCCGGCGATCCGACTTCCGACAGCTTGCTCACGGCGGCAAATACCACGATGGAAATGGGCGCCGTGGGCCCCGACACCGCGTGGCGCGACGAACTGAACAGCCCGGCAACGATCGGCGTGATCATGGCGGTGTACAGGCCGTACACGGGCGGCAGGCCGGCGATCATGGCAAAGGCAATACCCTGCGGCAGCACGATGACGGCGCCGATGACGCCCGCCATAAAATCGGCCTTCAGCGTGTCGCGGTTTTTCAGTTCGTCCTTCCAGGCCAGGAAAGGAAAAAAAAGCGGGAGAACGTGTTTGCGGAAATCAAAATGGATATCATCCGGGAGGGTCATTTTCACCTCCTCGACAATGTGGTGCAATTGCTCCTTCAGATAACTACCCACCTTCATGGCTCAAAAATAAAGTCAAAATGCAGAATGTAAAAAGTGCTAAATCACCGGCAGATTTTCTGCACAAGATACGTATTTGCCCGAAGGAGCCCCGGAAGAGTCAAAAACTCCTCCTGTATTTCCCCACCAGTTCCCCTTTTGCCAGTATATGTCCTTCCATAGCTTTCTCCAGACCCGACTTACGGGTTGTTGCAGGAAGGTTGAGCAATTGATCCAGCGCATAAACTTTA
>CALEYM010000880.1 GCA_937926185.1 uncultured Bacteroidota bacterium
GGAAAGCGAAACCGGCGAAGATGAAGTGCTCGAAGAGGTTATTCCTGAAGAATAAATTGGAGGTCGGCGGGTTACGGATTGGCGGGTTACGGGTGCTCGCGAGCCTTTAACCCGAAACCCGTTAAACCCGAAACCCGTTAACCCGTTAACCCGTAACCTGTTGCATAATATGAAAACTGTTCTTGGCATAGATGTAGGCGCTTCCGGCATCAAGGGAGCGCTGGTAGACGTTGAAAAAGGCAAATTACTGGGCGAGCGCTTCCGGGTGCCGACACCCGATCCGTCCACGCCGGCCGCCATGGCAGATGCCTTCGCGGAAATCGTAGAATTTTTCAGCTATAAAGGCGTGGTGGGTTGCGGGTTCCCTTCCATTGTTAAAAACGGCGTTGCCTGCTCGGCAGCCAATATTGACAAATCATGGATCGGCGCCAACATCGAATCGGTATTCGGCCGGGCCAGCCGCAGCCGGGTACTGGCTACCAATGATGCCGATGCTGCCGGCATCGCCGAAATGCGATACGGCGCCGGCCGGGACGAACAGGGACTGGTGTTCCTCATCACCATCGGCACGGGCCTGGGTACCGCCCTCTTTTATAAAGGCATGCTGGTGCCCAACACCGAGCTGGGGCACCTCCTCTGGAAAAACAACAAGGACGCCGAGTCGTATTGCTCCTCCAGGGCCAGGGAGCGCGCCAAAATCAGCCGTCGGGATTGGGCGGCGCGTTTCAACGAATACCTGCTGCACCTCGAACTACTTTTCTCCCCCGACCTGTTTATTCTCGGCGGCGGAGAGAGTAAGTTTTTCGATACGTATTCCGATTTGCTGCGCCCGCAGGCGCTTGTCGTGCCGGCCCAACTTCTGAACAATGCCGGCATTATCGGGGCAGCAGCTTATGCAGCTGAACATCAATAACGATTGCGGATTACGGATTGCGGATTGCGGATTACGGATTACGTAATCCGTAATCCATTATTTGCCGTATCTTTGCGCGCCCAAATTTAACCCGCGGCCCGATAGCAGTGTTTAACCCTGCCGGTTTTGATTATTTCGCTCAATCGCTACATGAAGAATATCCGCAATTTTTGCATTATTGCCCACATTGACCACGGCAAGAGTACCCTGGCTGACCGACTGCTGGAGCATACCCATACGATCAGCAAACGGGATATGCAGGACCAGGCGCTCGACAATATGGACCTCGAACGCGAGCGCGGCATCACGATCAAAAGCCACGCCATCCAGATGCGCTATACCCACCGCGACGGACAGGAATATATTTTCAACCTGATCGATACGCCGGGGCACGTCGACTTTTCCTACGAAGTAAGCCGCTCTATTGCTGCCTGCGAAGGCGCGCTGCTCCTGGTAGACGCCACACAAGGCATTCAGGCTCAAACGATCAGCAATCTCTATCTCGCCGTCGATCACAACCTGGAAATTATTCCGATTGTGAATAAAGTGGACATGGAAAGCGCCAACATCGAGGAAACGCAGGATCAGATCATAGACCTTATCGGCTGCAACCGCGAAGATATTATATCGGCTTCGGGGCGCGCTGGCATCGGCATTGAAGAAATACTGGCCGCCGTGGTGGAGCGTATCCCGCCGCCCAAAGGCGACCCCGAGGCGCCCCTGCAAACCATGATCTTCGACTCGATGTTCAACTCCTACCGGGGCGTCATCGCTTATGTGCGGATCATGAACGGCGCCCTGCGAAAAGGCGATAAAATCCGCTTTATGGCCACGGGAAAAGACGTGGTGGCCGAGGAAGTGGGTATTCTCCGGATGGGCTTGCAGGATACCGGCGAACTCCAGGCCGGCAATGTGGGCTATGTCATTACCGGGATCAAAGTCAGCCGGGAGATCAAAGTGGGCGATACCATCACCCACTTCGCCCGCCCGTGCAGCAACCCCGTAAAAGGTTTCGAGGAGGTAAAACCCATGGTTTTTGCCGGCTTGTATCCCCTCGACAACGACGACTTCGAAGACCTGCGCGATTCATTGGAAAAACTGCAACTCAACGACGCCTCGCTGGTGTTCGAACCCGAAACTTCCGCCGCCCTCGGCTTCGGTTTCCGCTGCGGCTTCCTCGGCATGTTGCACCTCGAAATCGTGCAGGAGCGCCTCCAGCGGGAATTCGACCAGGACATCATTACCACGGTGCCGAACGTGCCCTACTTCGCCACCGACATGAAAGATAAACGTTTCCAGGTAAGGCAACCCTCCGAATTGCCCGACCCCAACCACCTCCAATCGGTGGAAGAGCCCTACATCTATGCCCAGATCATTACCAAGCCCGAATACATCGGCAACATCATGACCCTCTGTCTCGACAAACGCGGCATCCTGCAAAAACAAATCTACCTCACGCCCACCCGACTGGAAATGACCTTCCATCTGCCGCTGGCCGAGATCGTGTTCGATTTTTACGACAAACTGAAATCGATGACCCGGGGCTACGCCTCCTTCGATTACCACCTGCTCGACTACCGCGAAACCGATCTCGTCAAACTCGACATCAAACTCAACGGCGAACAGGTGGACGCCCTCAGCGCCCTGGTGCACCGCTCGAAAGCCGAATTCATGGGCCGCCGCATGTGCGAAAAACTGAAAGAACTGCTGCCCCGCCAGCAGTTCCAGATCGCCATCCAGGCCGCCATTGGCCAGAAAGTCATCGCCCGCGAAACCATCTCGGCCCTGCGCAAGGATGTGACAGCCAAATGCTACGGCGGCGACATCAGCCGGAAACGTAAGCTGCTGGAAAAACAAAAAGAAGGGAAAAAACGCATGAAACAGTTCGGGAACGTGGAGGTGCCGCAGGAGGCGTTTTTGAAGGTGTTGAAGTTAAATGACTAAATTTTTCCCGTAAATTTGCGCCGCTTCCGGACACGCCTTTGTTGTCCGGAAGCGTTTTTTACAAATGTTGCGTCCACCGATTCTCTACATATTGCTGTTCTTTGCCCTTGCCCTCTGGCATTGCGGCGACGCGGACAACCCGCCCAAAGAGGGCGACAAACTACTGGCAAAGGTGTATAACAAAAACCTGTACCTGTCGCAACTGGAGGGCATAGTACCAGAAGGCACGACCGCCAACGACAGCGTACTGATGGTGACAGCATACGTCCAGCGCTGGGTGCGCGACCAACTGCTGATGTACGAGGCCGAGCGAAATATCCCCAAGGACTTAAATATTGATAAGTTAGTGCGCGACTACCGCGCCAGCCTGGTTCGTTTCAATTTCGAGCAACAGATCGTGGCGGAAAAGCTGGACAGCACGGTTTCCGACGCCGAGCTCAAGGCTTTTTATGAAAACAACAAAGACCAGTTTCAACTGGAAAGCACGATCCTCAAATTCCAGTTGCTGAAACTGCCCCCCAATGCGCCGCTGAACGATCTCAACAAAATTTGGTACAGCCGTGGCGCCTCCGACGAGGTCAAACTGCGCAATTACGCCAAACAATGGGCGGCACTGGCCTTGCTCGACACAGAAAAATGGTATAAATTGGACGAGGTGGCCGCGCTTTTGCCCAAAGGAACGTTAAGCTCCGACAACGTCGGCTCGCGCCGCGAAGGCACGCTCAGCGACGGCGACTTCCGCTACTACTACCGCGTACTGGAAAGCGTCAAAGGCAAAGAAACCGCCCCATTCGAATATGTAAGAGAACAAGCTTCCAAAGTAATCCTCCACAAGCGCAAACAACAATTGCTCGAAAAATGGAAAGAAGATCTTTACCAGAAAGAATTGCGCCGGGAGAATATTCAGATTGTACAATAGTGCGCGATATACTCATGCAAATAAAACACATTGGATTTCCGCTGCCCGCCTGCCGCCTTTTCCTGCCGGTATTTCTTTTTTTACTGTTTGCCGCCGGTCTGCAGGCGCAGGACGATAAGGCCGTCATCGATAAAGTGGTAGCCACCGTCGGGGGTGAAATTTTGCTCCTGAGCGAAGTGCAGGAACAGGTTTCATACACCCGCCAACAGCAAAAGGACCTTCCCGAAGGCTACGACTGCATCGTGTTGCAAAACCTGCTGGTGCAAAAGCTGCTGGTCAACCAGGCCAAGATCGACTCCGTCGAGGTTAAAGACGAAGAGGTGGAAAACCAACTCGACGCGCGTGTCGAGCGCCTGCGCACGTATTTCAACCAGGACGATAAGGCCATCGAAGAATACTACGGGCAAAGCGTGAATGACATCAAGGCGCAAATGCGCGGCGACATGCGCAGCCAACTGCTCGCCGAACGGATGCAGGGCCAGATCACCGAAAAAGCCACGATCACCCCTTCCGAGGTGCAGGCATTCTTTTACAATATTCCCAAAGACTCCCTCCCGTATTTCAACGCCGAGGTGGAAATCCGGGAAGTAGTGTACAAACCCAAAGTAAACGATAAAGAAAAAAATGCCGCCCGCGAACGCATCGAAGAACTGCGCAAACGTATCACCGAGGGCGGCGAATCTTTTGCCGACCTGGCCAAAAAATACAGCGACGACGCCGGAAGCGGCAGCAACGGCGGCGACCTGGGCTGGCAAAAACGCGGCACCTTCGTCGCCGAATTCGAGGCGATGGTGTACAAACTGGAAACCGACCAGATCAGCCCCGTACTGGAAACGGAATTCGGATTCCACATCATCCAACTGCTCGAACGCCGGGGCAACATCGTGCACGCCCGCCACATCCTCATCAAACCGCAGATCACCGACGAAGACCTGAAACAGGCGGAAACCGTCATGGATTCCGTGCGACGGCTTATCCTGGACAAAAGAATGACATTCAGCGGGGCAGTCAAACAATTCGGCGACAAAAACACGCCCAGCTTCCACAACGACGGCCGGGTGGCCAACCCCCGCAGCGGCAATACCTTTTTTGAAGTGAGCGACCTCGAGACCAGTATTTTCTTTGCCATCGACAAACTGGAACCCGGCGACATTTCCGCGCCTATAGCTTTCCGCGGCCCCGACGGTACGCGCTACTTCCGGCTGGTGCAGCTGCAAAGCCGCTCCAAACCGCATAAGGCCGACCTGAAACAGGATTACAACAAAATCCAGGCGGCAGCATTGGAACAAAAAAAAGCCGAATACACCGAACGCTGGGTGTTGGAAAAACTCCGCAATACTTACCTGTCGGTCGGCGATTTATACCGCGACTGCCCCAACCTGCAACCCTTGCTTAACCTCGGCCAATCGGTACGTCCTTAAAATTCGATCATCCATGACCATGAAATTGCCCATTCCCGGCATCCTGATACTGACCTTCCTGTACGCGACAACCCTTGGCGCCCAGGTCACGCCCGATACGCTGCTGCCCGTCATGCCGTACGAACAGGCAAAAGACTACGAGATCGGCGGCGTCACCGTCGTCGGCGCGCAATTTTCCGACCCGCAGGCATTGATCGCTATTGCCGGATTCCGCGTCGGCGACAAAATGCGCATTCCCGGCCCCGGCGTCACCAAAGCCGTGCAGGCGCTCTGGAATCTCCGGCTCTTCACCGACGTGCAGGTCAATAAAGCACGTACACAGGGCGATGTGATCTTCCTGGAAATCGTGGTCAAAGAACTGCCGCGATATACCCGGCACTCGTTCAAAGGCGTAAAAAAGAACAAACACGACGACCTGAACGGCGTGGTGAACAAATTTTTGCAAAAAGGCGCCATCCTGACGGACAACGTGAAAGCTTCCGTCCAGTACGGCCTGGAAGATTACTACGTCAAAAAAGGCTTCCTCGACGCCAAAGCGACCATAAAGGTCTCCCCCGACGAGCGCTCGACCAATGCCGTAAAACTGGAATTCGTGATCAATCCCGGCAAAAGAGTGAAGATCAAAGATATCCGTTTTGCTGGCAATGAAAACGTGAAGGCGCGCGTGCTGCGGAAAAAAATGAAAGAAACCTCGCGCAAAAAAAAGTTGTTCAAAAAATCAAAACTGGTGCGCGCCGATTACGAGACCGACAAACACGCCATAGAAGCCTACTACAACACGGTGGGTTTCCGTGACGCCCGCATCTTGAAAGACAGCATCTGGCGCACCAAAAAAGGCGAAGTAATGATCGCCATGACCGTCAGCGAAGGGCAGCGGTATTACTTCCGCAACATCGTCTGGAAAGGCAACACTATCTACGAAACCAAGTTCCTCGATCAGGTGCTGGGCATCAAAAAAGGCGACGTGTACAACCAGGAACTGCTCAGCACCCGCCTGCAGTTCAGCCAGGACGGGCGCGATATTTCCTCGCTTTACCTCGATAACGGCTACCTTTTTTTCCGCGTCGATCCGGTGGAAACATCCATCGACAACGACTCCATCGACCTGGAACTGCGCATCTACGAAGGCCCCCAGGCCACCATCGACCGGGTGGTGATCAAAGGCAACGACCGCACGCACGAACACGTCATCCGCCGCGAATTGTACACCCGCCCCGGCGATAAATTCAGCCGCTCCGACATCATCCGCTCCCAGCGCGAAATAGTCAACCTCGGCTACTTCAATCCCGAAGCCCTCGGTATCAATACGCCCGTGAACCCCGACCGCGGCACCGTCGACATCGAATACACCGTGGAAGAACGGCCTTCCGACCAGCTGGAATTGTCGGCAGGCTACCAGCCGCGCACGGCCTTTACCCGCGGCGGCGTGATCGGAACGCTCGGCGTCACGTTCAATAACTTTTCGCTGCGCAACATCAAAAACAAAGAAGCCTGGAACCCCCTGCCGCAGGGCGACGGCCAGCGTTTCAGTATCCGCGGCCAGACCTCGGGCCAGAACTTCCAGTCGTACAACGCCTCCTTCACCGAACCCTGGCTCGGCGGCAAAAGACCCAACTCGCTCACCGTGGCCGGCTTCTACAACCGCTACGCCTACGGCTTTGAAGGCTCCAGCACCTACCAGCGCCTCGATATCCTCCAGGGCACCGTGGGCTTCGGTACCCGCCTGAAATGGCCCGACGACAATTTTATTTTCCGCGCCGACGTCGATATTCAAACCCTGCGCCTGAATAACTGGTCGGGCTTCCGCGACGACCAAAACCGCCTCGTTACCCAGGGCATTTACCACAACTACAACGTGGGCCTTACCCTGGCGCGCAACAGCATCAACGACCCCATTTTCCCGAAAACCGGCTCCCTGGTGTCGCTCAAGGTACAGGCCACCCCACCCTATTCCTGGTTCCGCGACGACAAATTCTACGAAAGCAGCGATGTACAGAACATCTACAAATACGTGGAATACGTCAAATGGCGCCTCGACGCCGAATGGTACACCACCCTCGTGGGCAAACTCGTGCTGAAATCCTCGGCCAAAATCGGTATCCTCGACCAGTGGAGCAGCAAAACCGGCCTCAGCCCCTTCGAACGGTTCGAACTCGGCGGCGACGGCCTGAACAACCAAACCTTCGGCCTGAACGGTCGCGACATCATCAGCCTGCGCGGCTATGAAGTGAGCGACATTATGGCGCCCTTCCCCGGCGGCGCCGGCGTGTTCAACAAATACACCGTGGAATTGCGCTACCCTATCTCGCTCAATCCCTCCAGCACCATCTTCGTCACGGCCTTCGCCCAGGGCGGCAACGCCTGGCAGTCGGCCAAAGACTTCAATCCATTCGACCTGCGGCGCTCGGCCGGCCTCGGCCTGCGCGTGTTCCTGCCTATGTTCGGCACCCTCGGCTTCGACTACGGCTTCGGCTTCGACAAACCGGCGCTCATCGGCAGAACCCGTAAATGGACAGACTACGCGAAGTTCAATATCGTGCTGGGATTTGAGCCGGATTGAGGTGGGGGGATATAAACCTGGCTTTACTGCCTGAACAATTATATAATCCCATCGGATTATTGAGATTGTCGCGACAGCGTCGCGACAATTAAGCTGGTTGCATTTTGTGGAGATCATTTCGCTTAAAACTGATCTCGAACGCGAATGCTACGCGCCAAGGTGACATATCGAACGCTGAAATGTGCCTACGTTACTTTATGACGTGAACACGGCAGTTAGGGAATCTTTCAAATCCTCCTTTGAAGCCTTCCACATCTGCGATTTTGCCCTCTGGATCGTAAACCACATACAACCTTAATTTGTCGGTGTGCCTATTTTATTGGTAATTGCCCAGAAAACCGATATGCCTGCCAAAATTCCATTAAACATCTTCCCCTGGCTTCTGCCGATTTTGGAAGAGTACGGTTACACTCCGCCGCAGATTTCCATGCAAAAATTCAATGAAGGGTTAAAACCGCTTTGCAAGGCTGCCGGATTTGAAGCGCAAATCCTCGTAGTAGAACAATTCATGGGACGGAAAGCCAGGGTCGAAAAGCGCTACCTGTCCAAATACGAGGTTATTTGTTCGCATACCTGCCGGAGAAGCTTTGCCACCAATCTTTACAAAATGGGCTTCACCCTTGCCCAGATTATGCCCATGACCGACCACAGCACGGAGACCCAACTCCGTGCGTATATCGGCATTGACGCCGAAGAAAACGCCGAACGGATCGCCTACGAGATAGGTGTCCGGAACGCAGGTAAAAACCAGCCTCTTTCACTTTAACCGCCTGGAAGCCAGATTTAGAGTGCGTTATTATGCTTCTGTTCAGAAGAACGCCAAGCGAAAAAAGAATGGTAAGTCCGCACATAAAGGCATGTTGAGGTCAATCGAAGAAAATCGGGAACGCCTGGAAGCGGTCAAGAAGATACGCGTCGCCTTGTTTCGTAATCCACCCCAAAACGGCTAATAAAGCCAGGTTTTGGGGTGGGTTGAAGGGGTTAGAAATGTTAAAATTGTTAAAGTTGCACTTTAACACCCGTCGAATGTGGCCGGTCATTTTGGGTCATATAGGGTAATATGGGGTTAAGCGTTTTTAGGGTTGGGGTGATATGGGCCAATATCGGCTCATATCATCTTGTAATTACTTGAAAATGTGTCATTTGCGATTTTTAAAAACCTGCCTGTAAGTTTGTGTGACATCAGTGGTTTCACAACTTTTTTTAAAGCAAATGATCATGGGAAATGACATTATCCTCCAGGCCATCTCAATCCAGGATTTTAAGGACATGCTCCGGGAAATGATCCGCAACGAATTCAACACCATGAATGACGAACTGCAAAGGGTGCTCGGTGAAGATGACCTGGTGAGCACCGGCTCAGCCTGCCGGATTGTGGGTGTCTGCTCAAAAGTCCTCAAAGTGCTGACAGACCAGGGGCATTTTACTGTTTTTCATCACCTGAAAGAACGCCGGTACATCCGGGGGGAGTTGATCGATTATCGCAACCAGTACAAGATGAATAAAAAAAGGGGATGAAGTTGGTACATCTGTTATGTCTGGCAAAGCCAGATTCAACCTTTGATAAATTTGTGTAGCTGGTCAGCATATTGCATCAACACTTTGTTTACTGCTTTCATAGAAGCAATTAGCTCAGTATAACGTGGATAGCCTTTTTGAATCTCTTGTGGTGAGCGATTCTTGTTTTCGGGTTTTGTCAGTGCATCATTATACCATCGCCGAAAACGAGCTTGATATTCTGTCAAATGGGGACGAAGTCCCTTATTAAGTATATCAGTAGATAAACGAATAAGTTCCTCGGACTTAGCATTATCTTCTAATAAATTGCCAGAAAGGGTTTTGATCTCATCCCGCGTAAGTTGAAAAAGCTTGTACCAGGAATCGTAGCCTTCCGCAATTACATCATGCTCCTCATCAACCTCAAGAGCGGCTTTTCGGGTAATCAATTCGATGTAAATTCTAAAAGCAATTTCAACATTGACATAATTACGGACGATTTGGTATTTCACATTGCTTTGTCCAACACCATAGGTAAGCTCGACAGGCACAATTTCCACATCTTTTGCCGAGTTTTTATTTTGCCAGCGGAAATAGCGACGCATACTCAGATAAGCCAGAACTGCCACGACCACTAATGCCAAGGCAACCATTATGTTTATAGTGAGTGAGAAAGCCCATGTCTCCGAATTCCAAGTGAGGTTGAATATTTCAATGTCTTTCATGCTGTGTTATTTTCCTTTGAAACGCACAAATGTACCTTTAAACTGCAAAGGAAATCCAATAATCCCAGGTTCAAAATTTTCATGAAGCCATTCTACAAAACGATTTGCTAAAACGTGATCGCGTACCAACTTGTGACCCTGCGTGGTGTGGCAAAAAGCATCCTTAAAAGCTTCTGGTATTTGAATAGCGTCCTTGCCAAAATAAAAAAATTCGCTCGAAATTAAAACGCATGGTTTTGAGGTGTCATTTCCCAGGTTGTCAAAATTGACTGAACCATCTTCATTACTATGATGTGAGTTAGACTGATGCCATATTCCTTTATCCGGGTCATAATAATAAATGTTATCACCATACATTTGTTTGAGACTTCCAAACATTTCTGGTTTTTTTTGTTGGAAACGTGGGTCATTCCAATATTCATTTAAAGTCACCTTTTCTGTTACCTTCATAGCGTAGATTAGGTAGCCATTAAGATTGTTTGCCTTACTCCCTGTTCCAAAAACCCAGTTTCCTACTGTTGCGCTTGCACGGATATTGGGCTTGCAAGTTGCTAAAGTGCAATAGCCAAACCAAGGATTAGGTGCAAATCCAAAATCCCTTTTAACAATGTAAGTATAATATCTCATTTCAGCAGGTGCTATGTGCCATTCCGTAGATGCTCGGGCGAAGAGAGCCATCTGTATTTCGAAAGTTATTTATCCTACCTTCAATTGCATCAATAATTTTGTCTCCATTCCAGCCAACCAAAGCATCGCCAAATTTTTCGAAGGCCTCTGGTAGTGGTGGGTCTTCGGTCTTTAGGCCCTTTATATAAGCTCCAATAACTCGTGTATTGAGCTTTGCCGCTTGCTCAATTTCCCAATTTACCCAATCACTCGTATAGGTTTTATCTCCAATTAACACAATCATAGTGCCTGCCCAATTTATTCCTGGGCGAAGCAAGTCATATTTTATGTAATGTCCGTTTTCGGCATTATTGGGCTTGGTACTATCTATTGAGGCGTTGCGAACCGTATAACCTTTCATACGCAATAATCTGCGAAGTGCCTGAACTTTTATATCATCTTTTCCAAGATGACTGATAAAAACATTTTTAGTTTTGTTTCCCATACGTTTAAAGTTTTGATTGTTCTTGATTTTCATTTTTTAAGATAAGTAGGCCAATAATGGCATAACCGATAATGTCGCGTAGGGTGTCTTCGATACTCTCAAAGTTGGGTTCCTTATCACGGTTTTCTATTAATGTGCGGTAACGTCGAACCTTATCCCAGAGATGCACCATATTGCCATTTAATCCTAAATCGAAACTTGCTCCACCGTAGTCGGCGTTTTTCTTGAGCAAAATTTGGACCACATCATTTGTGATTTTACGAACTTCCTCTTCTTTCATATTATGATCGAATTTTGGTAAAAAATGCTTGATTAACTCATTGGATTATGTCGTGGTTTTCATGGAGAAAGACAAATTGTTCAATATTGGGTTTACAAACTCAACTTGTTTACCAGTGTTATATCGAAAAAAGATTTTTCCCCAATCATCAAAAAAGTCATCGTCAAATGATCTTAATTGATCGGTTTCATGCAACCTTAGACTTTTTTCATAC
>CALEYM010000881.1 GCA_937926185.1 uncultured Bacteroidota bacterium
TCAAACTTCGAACTTAATACCATGACGTTTCTCTGTGTTTCCAGCTATTTTAAAGGCAATGACTTCCTCCGGGGCATGAAATCCGCGGGGGCCACCGTCTATTTGGTCACTTCCAAAAAACTGGAAGACAAACCCTGGGCCCGCGAAGCCCTCGACGATATTTTTTACATCCAGCAAGGCCCTGAAAACCACTGGAATATGGACGAGGTGATCGCCGGGCTGGCCTGGCTGATGCGCGGCAAAAAAATAGACCGGATCGTGGCGCTCGACGACTTCGACGTGGAGAAAGCCGCCCACCTGCGCGAGCATTTTCGTATTCCCGGCATGGGGCAAACCACCTGCCGCCATTTCCGCGACAAACTGGCCATGCGTATCGAAGCCCGCGACGCCGGCATCGCCGTTCCCGCCTTTTCGCCCTTGTTCAACGACGACGAAATCCGCCATTTTAGCGAAACCGTGCCGGCGCCCTGGATCGTAAAACCCCGCGGACAAGCCTCCGCCACGGGCATGAAAAAAGTGCATCACGCCGACGAACTGTGGGCTCATCTCGATACCCTTGGCGGCGAGCGCCACCAATTTCTTGTGGAACAATTCAAGCCCGGCGACGTGTACCACGTGGATGCCCTCACGGAAAATGGGAAAGTGGTGTTCGTACGCGCATCGCAATACCTCGCCCCGCCGTTCGACGTGGCGCACGGGGGCGGTATTTTCCGCAGCGCCATTATGGAGCATGGCTCACCCGATGAAAAAGCGCTGGTACAACTGAACGCCGACGTGATGAAGGCCTTCGGCATGATGGCCAGCGCCAGCCATACGGAATTCATCAAATGTCACGAGGACGGCAAGTTTTATTTCCTGGAAACCTCATCGCGCGTGGGCGGTGCCCATATCGCCGAAATGGTGGAATATGCCACCGGCATCAACCTGTGGTCCGAATGGGCCAGGCTGGAATACGCCGTTGCGAAAGGCCAACCATATAAACTGCCAAAAGTGCAAAAAGACTACACCGGCATCATCGTCTCGCTTACCCGCCAGGAATGGCCCGACACCACACAGTTCAACGACCCGGAAATCGTTTGGCGCATGAATGACATGAGCTACCACATCGGCCTGATCGTACGATCGCCCAAACGCGCCCGCGTTCTGGAACTGCTCGACGATTACGCCCTCCGCGTGCAGCGCGATTACCATGCCAGCGCCCCGGCGCCGAACAAACCGCTCGTCTGAACTATGGCCTACACCATTACCGGCACTATTGGCCGCGACCACTACCGGGCCACCATACAAACCGCCCGGCATACCCTGTATGCCGACGAACCCGAACGCAACGGCGGCGCCGATACGGCCCCGTCGCCATCCGAGATACTGCTGAGCGCGCTGGCGGCGTGCAAACTCATCACCGTGCGCATGTACGCCGACCGCAAGGAATGGCCACTGGAATCGGTCAGCGCCGAACTTGATATGGAAGTAGACCGCGCCGCCCGGCCGGTGCAAACAAAAATCCGCTGCCGCCTGCGCTTCTCAGGTATGCTGGACGAAGAACAGCGGCAGCGGATGTTGGAGGTGGCCGATAAATGCCCGACGCAGCGGGTGCTGACGGGAGAAGTAGAGATCAGTTCGACGTTGGCAACGTAGAACCACTTCCCCTTACTTCGCAATCTGACTCATCATCACCATCGGATCCTGTACAGCCCAATGCGCAGTGGCTTTACCCTTGGCGTCAAATTCAATAATATCCACATCGGTCACCCGGAAAGATTTGCCGGTTGGCTCCATCCCCATAAAACTATTGGTAAAGGTTCCGGTAGCGGTGCAGTAAATCATCACCGTATTGCCTTCGGCCACCACCTTATCGGCAGTCACCCGGAAATCTGGAAAGGCGTTGATAAATGCTTTCAAATTGTCTACCGCTGGTGTTTTACCGGCTACCGGCTCCGGCGCGGCGTACTCGGTAAAATTGTCGGACAAAAGCGAGGCAAAGCCGTCGAAATTTTTCGCGTTCAGGTATTCGTAAGCTTTTAGCGCATTGGCTTTGTTTTGGGCGGCAGTTTGTGCGGTGAGGGCAGTGGCGCAGGCGCCAAACAGTAAGCAGAGGGCGAGCACTTTAAATGTCTTCATGTTGGAAAAAATTTTGTGAATGAAAAAATACAACACAAAGGTGGGGTGGCGGATTATCCGGAAACCCGTTCAGGGTTTGGTCAAAACCTGTTCAAAAATCAAAAGCCGCCCCGGCTTGAGGACGGCTTTTATTTCCATTGCCAAAATTCGCATTTATCCGCGAAAGCGGCTAATTTTTACGGGCTTTTTATGAGGCTTTTGAAAACAACTTCATCGATCTTCACGGGGTATTCGGTCTTTAATTTTTCCAACCACTGTTTTTCCAGGTAATCCTGGTAGTCCGCCAAAGCGTAACCGCGCGATTCATCAAGCGTTTTTGGCGCCGCGGGAATGATCTCTTCCACTTTTGTGAACATGACCGTTTTCGTGACATTGTCGGTTTTGGCCTTGGTCATGCCGCCGGGTTTCCAGACAAAGTTCAGGTCTTTATTTTTGCCTTTTTCAAAGGTTTTTTCCGCCACGGTGAGCACCGTTTCCTTTTCGTTGAATTTTTTCAATACCTCCGCGGAGGGATTTTGCGCCGCGTAGTCCCGAACCTTCAGCAGCAACTCCGGGTCGTCCGATTGGAGCGTGTAGACGCTGACGCGGGCGCGTTCGCCCCATTTGTATTTGTCGGTCAGGTTTTGCAGGAAGAATTGTTCAAGCCCTGCGGAGTCGGCGCTGGCGCGCTCCCGTACTTCCAGGTTGGCGGCATCGAACATCAGCATGCCCTCGCGGTATTCGCGCACCAATGAGCGGTATTCGGGATGTTTTTTCTCCAGCTGGCTCTCTTCAAAATGCAGGGCCGCTTCTTCCGACCAGATTTTGTACATCCTGTCTATGGTTTCCTGGAGCGGCTGGCCGAAGCCGCGCATGCGGTCGCGGCTGGCGCGGAAACAGAACGTTTCGAAGTCGGCCAGGGTGTACGTTTGGGCGTCGCCGTAGCGCTGGAGCGGCGTTTGGGGTTTGGCCGGGTCGGGGCTCCAGCGGTAGGTCAGGAAAATGGAATCGACCTGGCTGGCGGCCCACTTTGCCAGTGTTTCCGGGTATTCCTGAAAATTTCCCTCGGCGCGGATACGGGCGATCATACTTTGTTTGGCGACTTCGATGCGGCTGTCGCGTTTGATTTTTTCTTCCAGCGCGCGCTGTATTTTTTCAAAGTTATCGAAGCCCCGTCTGCCGATCCGTTTCAGGATGTGCCAACCGAGCGACGTTTCCACGGGCGTCGAAATATCGCCGTCGTTTTGCAGGGCGAAGGCGGCTTCCTCAAAGGCGAACTGGTAGCGGTTGATGCCGAAAAAGCCAATATTGCCCCCTTTGGCAGCGCTCATTTTGTCTTCCGAAACCCCGCTGCATAGCAGTTCCCAGTCGGAGCCGTTTTTCAGGGCGGTGTAAACGCTGTCGGCGCGCAGGCGTTTTTGGGTGTTTTCTTCTTCGGTTTTGCCTTTTCTCAACAAAATATGGGCGATTTCCACTTCCCCGCGAGCCGGACGCAGCCGATGCGCCTGCAGTATATGGTAGCCCGAATTGGAGCGCACGGGCGGTAAGGTTTCACCGGGTTTTGCCGTGTAAATGGCCGTTTCCATGTGGTAATAGCCGTCGGGCAACATGGCGGTCACGAAGCCAAGCCTGCCGCCGTTTTCTTTGGCCGATTTGTCGTCGGAACTGTCGCGGGCGAGCTGTTCGAAGGTCGCGCCACTTTGTAGCATTTTGTACAGGTTCACGGCCCGGTTCCAGGCTCTCAGCGTATCAGCGGGTTTGGCATTTTTGTCGCAGGCAATGAATATATGGCTGATGTCCACGTCCTGTTGCATGCGTTCGAAAGCCTCGCGGACGAGTTTGCCGCTCACCTCCTTATCCACTAAGTAGGACGCTGCCAATTGCCGCCGGTAGCCTTCAAATTCGGTTTTAAAAGCCTGCGTGGTATCCAGCTGCAACTCGCGGCCCCGTTGCACCCTCAGTTTGAATTTAATGTACAAATCGAGGTATTCGCGCAGCGAGGCTTCCGAAAAATCGGCTTTCTCCTGGTTTGTTTTGGCGTATATCTGCCGGAATTCGGACAGGTAAACCGGGTTGTTTTTGATGGTGAACAACACCGGATCCGGCTGTGCCCAAAGGGAAACGGAGCCAATCAGAAACAGGACTAACCGACCGGTCGATTTTAATAGTTCTTTAACCATAACGGCGGCGAACAGTATTGTCTGTTACTGTTTTTTGATCAGGGTTTTGAACACGGTTTCATCGATTTTCACCGGATATTCCGTTTTCAGTTTTTCCACCCATTGTTTTTCCAGATGATCCTGGTAATCGGCCACGGCATAACCGCGGGCTTCGCCGAGGGCTTTGGGGCTGGGCGCCATGATCTCTTCCACCTTCATAAAGTTGGCCGTTTTGGTGCCGGCGTCGGTTTTGGCCGCGGTGAGGCTGCCGGCTTTCCAGACGTCGTTCAGGTCTTTGTTTTTGCCTTTTTCGTAGGTTTTTTCCAGCACGGTCAGCACGTCGCCTTTTTTGTTGAATT
Source organism: uncultured Bacteroidota bacterium (assembly GCA_937926185.1). GTDB lineage: Bacteria > Bacteroidota > Bacteroidia > Chitinophagales > Saprospiraceae > M3007. The sequence continues at coordinate 4,616 of CALEYM010000881.1, forward strand.
TCTTCAGCACGTCTGCGGCAGGTTTTTTGGCCGCGTATTCCCGCACTTTGAGCAGCAGGTTGGGGTCGTCCGACTTGAGGGTGTAGATGCTAATGCGGGCGCGTTCGTCCCACTTGTATTTACCTGCAAGGTTTTGGTTGAAGTATTTTTCCAGGCCCGCGGAGTCTACATTGGCGCGGTCCCACACTTCCTGTTTGGCGGCGTCGAACAGCAGCATGCCTTCCTCGTATTCGCGCATCAGGGCGCGGAACTCAGGGTATTTTTTGTCCAGTTGGCTTTCCTCAAATTGCAAGGCCACTTCGTCCGACCAGTTTTTATACAACTTGTCCACGGTTTCTATTACCGGGTTGCCCATGCCGCGCATGCGGTCGCGGCTGGCGCGGGCGCAGAACTCTTCAAAATCGGCAACGGTGTAAGTTTTGGCATTGCCATAGCGTTGGAGCGGGATTTGGGGTTTGGCCGGATCGGGTTTCCATTTAAAGGTCAGGAAAATGGAATCGACTTGTCCGGCGGCCCATTGTGCCAGGGCGTCGGGATATTCCGCAAAGGCGCCCTCTTTTTTGATCCGGGCGATCATGCTTTGTTTGGCGGTTTCGCTGCGGCTGTCGCGTTTGATGCGTTCGCTGAGCGGGCGCCGGGCTTCTTCAAAGCTGCCCGTGCCGCGGTGGCTGATGCGTTTGATGATGTGCCAGCCGATGGAGGTTTCCGCGGGCGCCGAAATATCGCCGTCCGCTTTCAGGGCAAAGGCGGCGTCTTCGAAGGCGCGCTGATAGCGGTTAATGCCAAAAAAACCGATATATCCGCCTTTGGCGGCGCTCATCTTGTCGTCCGAAACCTGGGCGCAAAGCGCATCCCAATCGGCCCCGGCTTTCAGGGCAGTATAGATACTGTCGACGCGCAGGCGTTTGCGGACGTTTTCTTCTTCAGAATTACCCTTGCGCAACAGTATCTGGGCCACCTCCATTTCGCCGCGGGCCGGGCGGAAATGGTGTACCCGCAGGATATGATAACCCGAGTTGGAACGCACGGGCGGGAGAATTTCGCCGGGCCGGGCCTTGTAAGCGGCTTTTTCCAGGTTGTAATACCCATCGGGCAGCATGGCGGTCACGTAACCGAGGTTGCCGCTGTTTTCTTTGGCCGATTTGTCGTCGGAGCTGTCGCGGGCCACCTGCTCGAAGGCCGCGCCGCCCTGGATCATTTTGTACAGGTTCATGGCCCGGTTCCAGGCCCGGAGCGTGTCGGCCGCTTTGGCGTTTTTGTCGCAGGCGATAAAGATGTGGCTAATGTCCACATCCTGTTTCATGTTTTCATAAGCCTCATGGATGAGTTTGTCGGTCACTTCCTTGTCCACCAGGTAAGAGGCCGCCAGTTGGCGGCGATAGCCGTCCAGTTCGGTTTTAAAAGCCTGTACCGTATCGAGGCGCATGTCGCGGGCTTTTTGCACTTTCAGTTTGAATTTGACGTACAGGTCAAGGTATTCGCGTAGCGAAGCTTCCGAAAAGTCGGCTTTTTGCTGGTTGGTTTTGGCGTATATCTGCCGGAATTCGGACAGATAAACCGGCGTGTTTTTTACGGTGAACAATACCGGCTCGGTCGTTTGTTGGGCCCGGAGCGTAGCGGTACCGGGAGCGGCGAGCAGGAAAAGCAGGCAGGTAGAGGTGAGGAACTGTTTGACCATAACGGCAAGGGACAGTTTTAAATTTTTGGATAAAATTTGCAAAAAAGGCGGGCAAAGTTAGGAAAGGAGGCGGAAATGCGAGGGGGGGCGGGGAAGTTTTCAAAATGTTAACAGGGAAATGCTATTAATGATACCTATTATCTCCGGAGGGCAGAGTAATATCCTTCACCATCAATCCCAGCACCCGCTGCCCCCTCCACGAATCTTCGTATAGCTGATACGCCAGGTCAAACGTTTTCCCCTGCACGGCGGAAAAAGCCGTTCCCAGTCCGAAGCCGATACCCGTAAACACGGGCCCGTCGCCCTGGTGCACCGATAGTTTTACATGGTTACCGGCCAACAGCCGGCTTTGACCGGTATCGGTCACGCCGTTGGTGCGGAATACCGGGTTCATATTGCCGGGGCCGAAGGGTTCGAATTGTTTCAGGGTGCGCCAGAATTTGGGCGTAATGTCGGCGAAATCCAGTTGGGCGGCAATTTCCAGTTCCGGCGTTTCGGATTCCGGCGGCAGGGTTTGGCGTACAACATCTTCGAATTGTTCCATAAAAGCGGGTATGTTTTCTTCCGGCAACTGTACCCCTGCCGCGTGCGCATGGCCGCCGAAAGACAAAAAAAGGTGTTCGCAGCGGCTCAGGGCCGTGTACAGGTCGAACCCGGGCACCGAACGCGCCGAGCCCACGACCCGCCCTTCGCTCCGGGTGAGCACCACGGTTGGCCGGTGAAAAGCTTCCACCATGCGGCTGGCCGCGATGCCGATAATGCCTTTGTGCCAGGAGGGGTCGTACAACACGATGCTTTTGCGTTGCGCCAATGCGGGATCGGACAGTATGCGGCGTTTGGCAGTGTCGGTAGTAGATTGATCCACCTCGCGCCGCTGTCGGTTGCGCTGCACCAGGGCGCCGGCAGCTTCCAGGGCGCTGTTGCGTTCGGTGGCCAGCAGCAGGCGCACGGCGTCGCGGGCGTCGCCCAGGCGGCCGGCGGCATTGATCAGGGGGCCGAGGCCGAACACGACGTCGCTGATGGAAAGCGGATACCGGCGTCCACTGCGCTGGATGAGCGCCCAAAAGCCGAGTCGCGGATCGCGGTTGAGTTTTTGCAGGCCGAAATGCGCCAAAACGCGGTTTTCGCCGGTTATATGCACGATGTCGCAGGCAATACTGACGGCCACCAGGTCGAGCAAATAGGCGAGTTCTTCCGCAGGCGTATGGTAGCGCAGCGCCAGCGCCTGGGCGAGTTTGAAGGCGATGCCGCAGCCGCTTAGTTCTTTGTACGGATAAGGGCAGTCGGGTCGTTTCGGATCGAGGTTTGCCGCGGCGGCCGGCAAATCGCCTTCCGGCAAATGGTGGTCGCACACGATAAAATCGATGCCGTACGACCCGGCAAGTGAAATGGCTTTATGCGCCCTGATCCCGCAATCCATTGCCACCACGAGCGTCGCGCCGCTGTTGCGGGCATACTCCACTCCTGCCAGGCTCACACCATAGCCCTCCTTGTCGCGGTCGGGCAGGTAATAATCGAGATTTTGGTGCAGCGGGGAAAGGAACGCGTACATCAGCGCCACGCTGGTGGCGCCGTCCACGTCGTAATCGCCGTACAGGAGAATTCGTTCGTTTTCGCGAATGGCGCGGTCGAGCCGTTCAACGGCCGGTTCCATATCGGCCATCAGAAAAGGATCGTGTAAATCCGAAAGCCGCGGACGGAAAAACAACCGGGCTTCTTCATAATTGCGGACACCCCGCTGTGCCAGCAAGCGGCAAAACACGGGCTGAATGTGTAAAGATTCCTGCAGAACCGATACGAGGGCTTCGTCGGCAACAAGCTGACGCCAGCGATAGGATGGCATGGTACCTGAATTTGGGTTATACTGGCTGCGGGAGTGAAGGTAGGGAATTTTGGGTTTATGAAGGTTTAGAAAGTTTATGAGGGTTTATGAGGGTTTATGAGGGTTTATAAACTCCCATAAACAAAAAAAGGCCGGTCACAGCTGACCGGCCTCGTAAAGCGTGCTTCTTAAGCAATAAAATCAGTTCGGCGTAAACCCGTAATTGGACATGATTTTATCTTTCAGCTCTTTGCGGGCAAAAAATATCCGGCTTTTCACGGTACCCAGCGGAAGCGCCAGTTCGTCGGCGATTTCCTGGTATTTGAATCCTTCGAAATGCATCAGGAAGGGAACCCGGATACTGTCGTCCAAAGACGAAACCATGGCATTCAGTTCTTTCAGCAGGATGCCGCCTTCCGCCGCGTTGGCGGTGGCATGGCTGCCAGAGTTCAGGTAATACTGGTTGTCGGTGGTATCCAGTATCGTGTTGGCTTTTACTTTTTTCCGGTAGTTGTTAATAAAGATGTTCTTCATGATCGTGAACATCCAGGCTTTGAAATTCGTACCGGGCTGAAATTTTTCGCGGTTCGACAATGCGCGGAAGGCTGTTTCCTGATACAGGTCTTTCGCATCCTCCATATTCTTGGTCAGATTATACGCAAAGGAATGCAGCAGTGTCGTTAATCCGCTCAACTTACTATTGAATTCTATGCTTGTCATGGCGATCTTTTTATTTGTGTTTTTGACGGTTCAAAGGTATTGTTTTGTTTAACGTCCACCAAATATTTCTTAAACATTTAAATGTTAAATTTTAGCAAAAGTAGATGTTTTAACACTAAAATTTATGATAAAATATTGA
>CALEYM010000882.1 GCA_937926185.1 uncultured Bacteroidota bacterium
TGTGAAATCGTACATAAATAACTGCTTTATCGGTCAATATCAGGCATTACATAGTCGAAGGTGGACATAATGGCAACCAGGTCGGCAATCTTGCAGCCGCGGGCCACCTTATCAAGTACGAACAGGTTGGAAAATCCGGGGGAACGGAATTTCAGCCGGTAAGGGCTTTTGTTGCCGTCGCTGATGATGTACACCCCGAAGTCGCCGCGGGCGGTTTCTACCCGCTGGTAAAATTCGCCTTTGGGCAACTTGATCACCTGCTTGGTGGGCGTCTGAAATTCTCCTTCGGGGATATTATCGATCAGTTGTTCAATAATGCTCAGCGATTCCCACATTTCGAGTATGCGGGCTTTGTAGCGAGCAAAACAGTCGCCTTCGGTCAGGACGATCTCCCTGAAATTCACCTGCGGATAGGCGCTGTACGGAATACGTTTGCGGATGTCGCAGGCAAATCCCGAGGCCCGTCCGGATGGGCCCGTGACGCCGTAGGCAATAGCGTCTCCTTTCGACAGGTAGCCGACGCCCTCCGTCCTGGAACGCAGAATAGGATTGTTGCTCAACAACTGGTCGTATTCGGGCAATTTGGTGCGGAAGTGCGCGACAAAGTCTTTGGTTCTTTTTTGGAAATTGGGGTGAATATCGAACATCAGGCCGCCGGGCACATTGTAGTTCATGGTCAGCCGGGCCCCGCAGGTTTCCTCAAAAATGTCGTTGATCATTTCCCGGTCGCGGAAACCGTACAGGAAAGTGGTGATAGCGCCCAGGTCCATACCCATTACGCCCCACCAAAGCTGGTGCGAAGCCAGCCGGGTCAGTTCGGCAATGATGGTACGGATCACTTTAACCCGTTCCGGCACCTCGATCTGAAGCGCGTTTTCGATAGCCAGGCAAACCGCTTCGTTGTTGATGTGACACGACAGGTAATCCATCCGGTCGGTCAGGTGAATGATCTGCCGGTAGGCGTCGTGTTCGCACATTTTTTCAATGGAACGGTGGATAAAACCGATGTGGGGTTCCACTTTCCGGATGATCTCCCCGTCGATCGTCAGTACCAGACGCAGCACGCCGTGCGTGGATGGGTGCTGAGGGCCCATGTTGATGAAATACTCCTGCGTGGGGAGCGCTTCGATGTCCGGTTCCGTTAAAACGAGCTCGCTCATAATTCGATCATGTTGATTTCGTCCTTGTAATCCTTCCGAAGGGGATAGCCCTCCCACTCATCGGTGAGTAATATGCGGCGTAAATCGGGGTGGTTCCTGAAACGGATTCCCAGGAGGTCGAACACTTCTCTTTCATGCGGATCCGCGGTGGGCCAGATGTCGCAAACAGTGTCCAGCACGGGGTCTTCCCGCCCCTCGGTGCGCGATTTCAGCACCAGTCTGTGGCCATGTTGAGTGGATTCGAGGTGGTACACCACCTCCATACAATCGGGCCAGTCCACCCCTGTCAGGCAAAACAGGTAGTCGAAAGCGGTTTGTTTGTCCGATTTCAGCCGCCGGGCAAATTTGTGCAGCGCGACTGCCGGCACCCTGACCTGCAGAAATTGCGGCCCTTCTTCCCATTCGAGGCCCTCTGCCCATTCGGACAGTATGTTTTTTAACCCTTCGTTGTCCATTTGTCGGCTTGTTCGATTTGTGAATTATTTGAGGGGTTTATGAGGTTTAGAAGGTTTAGAAGGTTTAGAGGGTTTAGAAGGACAACTCATCACTCATCACTCATCACTCATCACTCATCACTCTAAAACCCTTCCTCAAACCCTTCTGCCGGACTTTTCCGCGTACGCATACTTTCCTTTTTTATCTTTTCCTGCAGTTGCATCAGGCCGTACAGCAGGGCTTCCGGACGGGGCGGGCATCCGGGCACGTACACATCCACCGGGATGACGTGGTCGGCGCCTTTTACCACGGAATAGGAGTTGTAGTAGAACGGCCCGCCCGAGATGGCGCAGGCGCCCATGGCGATCACGTATTTCGGATCGGCCATCTGGTCGTAGAGCCGTTTGAGTACCGGCGCCATTTTATTGACGATAGTGCCGGCTATCACGATCAGGTCGGCCTGGCGCGGGGTAGCCCGCGCCACTTCGGTGCCGAAACGCGACCAGTCGTGCCGGGCGGCGCCGGTCGACATCATTTCGATGGCGCAGCAGCTGGTGCCGAACACCAGCGGCCACAGGGAGTTGGCGCGGCCCCAGTTGACCACCGTATCGAGGGTGGTGACGAGGATATTGCCGCCGTTGCCGGCGCTGATGACGGTGCCCAACTCGTTTTGCTGGTAGTTGGGCGCAGTTTCATTTATTCCCATATCAATGCTTTTTTCTTCCATGCGTATAATAATCCCAATCCAAGGATCACGATGAAAATGAGGGCTGAAATGAGGCCGGTGAGGCCAATTTTATGCATCACCACGGCCCAGGGTACCAGGAAAATCATTTCCACGTCGAACAGCAGGAACAGGATGGCGAACAGGTAATAGCCCACCTTGAACTGTACGTGCGTCGGGCCCTGCGTGGGCACCCCACACTCGTAGGGTTCCAGTTTCTGGGTATTGGTGGAAGTAGGCGCCAACAGTTTGGAGGCGATCATGCCGCCACCCACCAGCAGCACGGCCGCTATAAAAAAAACGATGATTGCTTCGATGCCCATAGTTGAGGTAGATGGTTTAGATGGTTTAGAAGGGTTTAGAGGGTTTAGAGGGCCAACTCATAACTCATAACTCATAACTCATAACTCATAACTCATCTACACCTGATACGTTTCGCCGGAGAACAACAGGTCGTCCACCGATTTGAATTTTGATTTTTGTACGGAAGCGCTTACCTGCGTATCCACCAGTTCTTCAAAGGTGGAGGAATCGACACTGCGAATGACGCCAACCGGCAAGGGGTATTGGAGTTGCGTCAGCATGAAATGCATGGACGGGTTCGGGTCGGTGGCATCGTGCACCAGAATATCGTCTTCGGTGATGCCGTTTTCGCCGATGGTAACGGCTTCCAACTGGCGCGCGTTGAAGCGGATACCTTTGTTTTTCTCTTTACCGAAAATCATTTTTTCACCCTGTTTCAGGTAAAGCAGCATGTCTTCGCGCACGGACTTGTCCACCATGCTGTCGAAAGCACCGTCGTTGAAGATGACGCAGTTTTGCAGCACTTCTACCACCGAGGTTCCGTGGTGTTTTTCGGCCGCGACAAAAATGTCGGCCATGTCGTTCGGGTTGTTGTCCGGCACGCGGGCGTAGAACTGCCCGGCGCTGCCTATGGCCAGTTCGCCGAAATTGAAGGGCCGCTGGGTGTTGCCGTACGGGGAGGACTTGGTTTTCTGCCCGATGTCTGAGGTCGGCGAAAACTGTCCCTTCGTAAGGCCGTATATTTTGTTGTTGAACAAAATAATGTTCAGGTCGATATTCCGCCGGATGGCGTGGATCATGTGGTTGCCGCCGATGGCAAGGCCGTCGCCGTCGCCAGTAATGACCCAGACGCTGAGTTTCGGGTTGGCCAGCTTGACTCCCGTGGCGATAGCCGGCGCCCGGCCGTGGATGCCGTGAAAACCGTACGTATTCATATAATACGGAAACCGCGAGGAGCAGCCGATACCGGAAACAAATACGAAATCTTCCCGCCGACGGCCCATCATGGGCAGGGCTTTTTGCATGGCCCGGAGGATCACATAATCGCCGCAACCCGGACACCAGCGCACTTCCTGATCGCTGGCGAAGTCTTTGAAAGTATAGTTGGGTAGTTCAGACATATTGTTACTATTTTCGGTGGATGAATTTTGTGTGTTCAGGTTTTTGACGTTAATTTAATGCATTCCCGGGTTTTTACGCCGACTAACAGTCGGCGTTACCCCAACAGCCCGCTGAAATGCTCATTCAATTCCAGCACGGTAAAAGGCAAACCCTGCACCTTATTATATTGCAGGTACTGGAATTCCGGAAACTCACTGCGCAACAGGGTCGCGAATTGCCCCATGTTTAATTCACAAATCACAATTTTTTTAAAACGGGTAAATATCTCCCGGGTGTTGCGCGGCAACGGATTGAGGTAGTTGAAATGGGCCAGGCCGATGCTCCTGCCCTCTTCGTGCAGGCTTTTGACCGCCGTGATCAGGCTGCCGTAGGTGCCGCCCCAGCCGACAACCAGCAAATCGCCGCTTTGAGCGCCGTCTATCTGTTGTTCGGGTATGTGATTTTCCACCCGTTTTACTTTTTCAGCGCGCCGCTTCACCATGTGTTCATGGTTTTCGGGGTCGTAGCTGATGTGTCCGGTGAAGTCTTCTTTCTCCAGCCCGCCGATCCGGTGCTCGAATCCGGCCATGCCGGGCAGCGCCCATTGGCGCGCCAGGGTTTCCGGGTCGCGCAGGTAAGGCATCCAGTCGGCAGCGGCTTCAGGCTCGGGGGAAGGAGCGGGATTGATCGGTTGCATATCTTTTATGCTACGGATGCGCCAGGGCGCCGAGCCATTGGCGATATATCCGTCGGACAGCAGGATGACGGGCGTCATGTGTTCCATGGCCAGGCGGGATGCTTCGTAGGCAAAATCGAAACAGTTGGCCGGCGTGGATGGCGCGACAACGATAACCGGGCATTCGCCGTTGCGGCCGTACATGGCCTGCAAGAGGTCGGCCTGTTCGGTTTTGGTCGGCAAACCGGTGGATGGGCCGCCCCGTTGAACGTCGACAATGATGATGGGCAATTCGGTCATTACGGCCAGACCGATGGCTTCGCTTTTCAGCGCCAGGCCGGGGCCTGAAGTGGTGGTGATGGCCAGGTCGCCGGTGAAGGCGGCGCCAAGGGCCGAACATACGCCGGCAATTTCGTCTTCGGCCTGGAACGTGACCACGCCGAAATGCTGGTGCGCGCTCAGTTCGTGGAGGATATCGGATGCCGGCGTGATGGGGTAAGAGCCGAGAAAAAGTTGTTTCTTGCTGTTTTCCGCGGCGGCCAGAAAGCCCCAGGCCGTGGCAGTATTCCCCATGATGATCCGGTAGGTGCCTTCCGTCATTTTTGCCGGTAAAACGGTAAAGGCCGACGGAAGCAGCTCCAGCGTTTCGGCATAGTGGTAGCCTGCTTTCAGCACTTTGACGTTGGCTTCGAAAATGTTCGGTTTATTGCCGAATTTCTTTTCCAGAAACTTGATGGTGTAATCCAGCGGACGACTGAACATCCAGAACACCATGCCGAGCGCAAACATATTCCGCGTGCGGTTCATGCTGGTGTTGTCCAGCCCCATGTCTTTAATGGTCTCCCTCGACAATTGGGTGATGGGCGCCTTGATAATTACGTAAGAGTCCAGCGAACCGTCGTCCAGCGGATTTTGATCGTATCCCGCCCTGGTAAGGTTTTTGCTGGTAAACTCATCGATATCCACGATGATGGTTTTTCCCTTCGGTACGGCGGAAAAGTTCGTTTTTAGAGCCGCGGGGTTCATGGCAATCAGCACATCCACGTCGTCGCCCGGCGTTGAAATCTCCACTTCGCCGATGTGTACCTGGAAGCCCGATACCCCATAAACGCTTCCTTCCGGGGCGCGTATTTCGGCCGGGTAGTTGGGGAAAGTAGCAATGTCGTTCCCCAGCATAGCCGAGGTGTCTGAGAATTGGGAGCCGGTCAACTGCATCCCGTCGCCCGAATCGCCCGCAAAACGGATCACCACGTGATCCAGTTTGATCTTGGCTTGTTCCGTGTGTTCAGCAACCATGTGTCCGTCGTTTGACATAATGCGCTTTGAGTTTTAAAATTTTGGCGAAAGGTAGAAGGGGGCAAATTAAGATTTGCATGACTTAGATCATCGAAAATAATGATGGCAATTTTAGAAATAATTTTTTTGAGCGCACTAATATTGCCCGGAATTAATATTACGGTCAGCACTGGAAAACTGCCTGACCACCAAAAACAATATTCTTACTATGGCTATCAAGATCACGAATGACTGCATCAACTGCGATGCCTGCATTTCCGAATGCCCGAACAATGCTATTTACGAACCGGGAGAGGCCTGGCACTACGCCGACGGCACCGGTTTGAAAGGAATGGTAAAAGACCTCTCCGGAAACACGGTAGATGCCAACGCGGCCCACGACCCGGTGTCCGATGAGTTCTACTATATCATAGCCGACAAGTGTACCGAGTGCAAGGGCTTCCACGAAGAGCCGCAATGCGCCTCAGTCTGCCCGGTCGACTGCTGTGTGCCCGACGAAGCGCACGTGGAAACGGAAGAACAGCTGCTGGCCAAGAAGGCGTGGATGCATATTTGATGTTTGAAACGACGATCAATTGGGGTTGTGTCAAAAGTCGTGGCGCGCGGTATCTGATGAAAAACAGAGAAATATTTATTCGTTGCCGTCCAGGGGTTGTGCAAAAAGTCAGGGCACAGGAAAATCTGAATTAGTATGGGAAAT
>CALEYM010000883.1 GCA_937926185.1 uncultured Bacteroidota bacterium
ACTCGTTAACAATGCCATAGCTTGAAATAAGGCTAATTGAATGTGTGCCGGCCGGCCATGAAGTTACGTCAAAATTAACGAAAGAATCCCCGTTAATTTGTTCTGAATTTTGATACAACAGGGTTGAACCGCCACCGCCCCCAAAATAAGTCGAGGTCAGCCATACTGGACTCTTGTCCGGCAAAGAAAGTTCTGCCGTCACCATGCCGCCGGTACCCGGGTTGGGAACGAGTCTCAGCCTTGTATGTTGCGGCGTTGGACAGTTAAAGGCCGGAGTTGTAAACTCAAATTCAGCGTTTTCAACTACGAGGCTCTCCTGATTTCGGCGTTGCGCATTTTGCTAATTTTAAACAAACCCTATTTTTGTTTAATCAAATGCTGGTTTTTGCTGAACTAAGTTAAACAAGCCGCGTTCACAGGACTGAGTTCAAAACCATTTTCACAAACCAGTCCTGCTTTCATGAAAACTTTACTTTCCCTTTTTTCCGTCCTGCTGCTGGCCGTTTCAGCCGGCGCGCAAACGGCCAGGGTGCAGATCATTCACAACGCGCCCGACCCGACCGTCGACATTTACGTGAACGGTTTCAAGGCCCTCGACGACTTCGCTTTTCGCACGGCTACTTCTTTCTTGGAGTTGCCCGCGGGCATTGGCCTGACGGTAGCCGTGGCGCCGGCGAACAGCGCCTCCTCGATGGACGCCATTGCGAGCTTTCCGGTCACTTTTGAATCGGGCAAAACGTATGCGATCACGGCTTCCGGCATTGTGGGCGATCCGAATACGCCCTTTACGCTGATCGCCGACGACAACGCCCGGCAAACAGCCGTCGACCCGGCCAAGGTAGACCTGAACGTGCTGCACGGTTCGCCCGACGCGCCCGCCGTAGACGTGGTGGTGCGCACAGGGGGCAAGATCGTGTCCAACGCGGCCTACGGCAATTTTACGCCCTATCTGAGCGTCGACCCCGGCGTATATTATCTCGACGTAAAACCGGCAGGCGGCAGCGCCATCGTTCAAACTTTTAAAGCCGATCTGAGCGGCCTGACGGGTCAGGCTATCCGGGTGTTTGCCAGCGGCCTGCTGAACGGCGCCCCGGGTTTCGGGCTTTTTGCCGCGCTGTCCAACGGTACGGTGGTGGAATTGCCGGCTTCTCCGGTAGCCCGTGTGCAAGTTATCCATAACAGCCCCAATCCCACCGTCGACGTGTGGGCCAACGACGGCCGGCTGATCGATGATTTTACCTATCGCAGCGCCACGCCGTTTATTTTCGTGCCGGCCGGCGTCGACATTGATCTGGGCATTGCCGCCGATACCAGCACCAGCGCGGCTTCTTCGCTCGCCGTGTTCCCGGTGAACCTGGAAAACGGCCGCACCTACGTCGTGACGGCCAACGGTTATCTCGGCGATCCGGATTTCCCGTTTACCCTGGTGGTGAATCCCGACGGCCGGGAAGCGGCTTCCGATACCGGCAACGTGGATATCGCCATTATTCACGGCGCGCTTCAGGCCCCGCAAAGCGTGGACGTGGACGCCGTTTTTGTGGGAAATAATGTGATAACCGGTCTTGAATTGGGGGCTTACACGCCCTATCTGAGTCTGACACCCGAAAAATACGACTTTGCCGTGCGCGAAGCCGGCACGCAAGCGGTTTCCGGCACTTTCCGTGCCGATCTCAGTGGCCTGAAAGGCGCCGCCGCTTATGTTTTTGTAGCCGACCTGCTCGGCGGCGACCCGGCTTTCGGCCTGTTCGCCGCTTTGCCGAATGGCGACGTAGTGCAGCTGACGCTTACCCCCACGGCCCGCGTGCAGGTGATCCACAACGCGCCGGATCCGGTGGTGGACGTGTACGCCGGTAACACGCTGTTGCTCGATGATTTTGCTTTCCGCACTGCCACGCCTTTTGTCGACCTGCCGGCTGATCGCGATATTCAGTTGGGTGTTGCGCCGGCGGGCAGCACTTCTGCAGCCGATGCGATTGCTACTTTCAGTGCTTCTTTTGTGGAGGACAATGCTTATGCCATCACGGCTGTTGGAGTGGTAGGCGATCCGGGCCGCCCGTTTACGGTGGTGGTGGATGCCAATGCCCGGGAAGCGGCAGCCGATCCGGGCAAAGTGGACTTCAACGTGCTGCACGGCTCGCCCGACGCCCCGGCCGTCGACATCGACGTGGTGGGTGTGGGCAATATTGTGCCCAATCTCTCCTATCCGGAGCAAACGGCTTATCTCAGCGTCGATCCGGCGAATTACCTGATCCAGGTACGCCCTGCAGGCTCGCCTGCCGCGGTGGGTACTTTCCAGGCCGATCTGAGCGGTCTGGCCGGTGGCGCCGCGCGCGTGTTTGCCAGCGGTTTTCTCAATGGCACGCCGGCTTTCGGCTTGTTTGCCGCCCTGCCCGACGGCGCCGTGGTGGAATTCCCGGCAGTTACGCCGCCGGCAACGGCCCGGGTACAGGTCATCCACAACGGCCCCGATCTTACCGTGGATATTTATGCCAACGACGATATTCTGATCGACGATTTTGACTACCGCACGGCTACGCCGTTCATCAGTGTGCCGGCCAACGTGGCGATCACCATTGGCGTGGCGCCCGGCAACAGCCAAAGCGCGGGCGATGCGATTGCCACTTTCCCCGTGACTTTTGAAGAAAATAAAACCTACGTCGTTACGGCCTCCGGCCTTATCGGCGACCCAAACACGCCGTTTACGCTGATCGTCGACGACAACGGACGCGAAGCCGCTGCAGATTCGAACCAGGTGGATATTGCCATACTGCACGGCTCCACCAATGCGCCTGCCGTGGATGTGGACGCCGTATTTGTAGCGAACAATGTTGTTTCCAACCTCGCTTACGGTTCGTTTACGCCGTACCTCGGCCTGACGCCCGACAAATATGACTTCGCCATTCGCGCCGCCGGCGATCCCAACGTGGTGGCCTCCTTCCGTGCCGATCTGAGCGGTTTGAAAGGCGGCGCCGCGTACGTGTTTGCCAGTGGCCTGCTGGGCGGCGCGCCCGCTTTCGGCCTGTTTGCCGCCTTGCCTTCCGGCGATGTGATCCAGCTGCCGCTCACGCCCGCGGCCCGTGTGCAGGTGCTGCACAACGCGCCCAGCCCAACGGTGGACGTGTATGCCGGCAACACCTTGCTGCTCGATAATTTTGCTTTCCGAACCGCGACGCCATATATCGATTTCCCCGCCGATCGCGACGTGGCAGTTGGCATTGCGCCCGGCAACAGTACTTCTGTGGCCGATGCCATTGCCACGTTCAACGCCTCCTTTGCTACCGGCAGTACGTACCTGGTAGCCGCGTCGGGTGTGGTGGGCAGTACTGCCACGCCGTTTACGCTGATCATCGACGATGAAGCCGCTGAAACGGCTCCGGCAGGTACGGTTGGGATCAGCGTATTGCACGGCGCTCCCGATGCCCCGCCGGTAGACGTGGCGGAGCGCCTCGGCGGAACGTTTGTCAGTAACCTGGCTTATGGCAACTTTACTGCCTACCTGGATATACCGGCGGCGGACGGTTATTACCTCGACGTGAAACCTGCTGGTTCAGACCAGATATTGGCTACCTACCGCGCCGATATTTCCGGTTTTGAGGGACAAGCCATCCGGGTATTTGCCAGCGGATTCCTGAGCGGCAGTACGCCTGCTTTCGGCCTGTATGTCGCGCTGCCCGACGGTACCGTGGCTGCCCTGCCCTTCGAACCGGTGGCCCGTGTGCAGATCATTCACAACGCGCCCGCGCCGACAGTGGACGTTTATGCCGGCGCATTTTTGTTGCTGGATGATTTCGAATTTCAGGATGCCACGCCGTTCGGATATTTTCCTGCCGGCATTCAGATCGGGTTGTCCGTTGCGCCGGAGAACAGCACCTCGCCGGGCGATGCTTTCTACGGGCTGAATTACACTTTTGAAAACGGCAAAACCTACGTCGTGGTGGCCAGTGGTATTTTCGGCGACGACGAGACGCCTTTCGACCTGATCATCAACGACATGGGCCGCGAGCAACCGGAAGATGACACCAAAATCGAATTCGCCATCTTGCACGGCGTGCCGGATGCCCCGGCGGTCGATCTGTTGCCCCTCGGAGCGCCTGCGCCTATCGTTTCCAATCTGGAATACGGCACTTTCCTGGATTATCTTACGCTCGACCCGGATGTACTCCTGCTCGATGTGGTACCGACGGCCAGCCCGCGAACAACGGTAGGCACCTGGGGCGCCGACCTGAGCGGCGTACCCGGCCTGGTGGGCGTTGTGATGGCCAGCGGTTTGCTGAGCGGCGATCCGGAAATGGACCTTGTGCTGGTATTGCCCAACGGTTTTGTGCTGCCGCTGCCGTCGTTTGCCCGGGCGCAGGTCATTCACAACTCTCCTGGCGCGGCAGCAGGCGTAGTGGATGTTTATCTTGACGATGACATCGCGCTCGATAACCTGGGTTTCCGTCAGGCAACGGGCATCGGCCTGCTGCCGGCGCGGGTACCCTTTAATCTGGCCGTTGCGCCGGGCAACAGTACTTCCGCGGACGACGCCATCTACACACTTCCGGTGAACCGGCTGGAAACCGGCAAAACCTATCTCCTCATGGCCGCGGGCGTAGTCGGCGACCCCAACACGCCGTTCCAGTTGTATGTGAACCCGGAGGGCCGCGACCGCGCGCTCAGCGCTTCGGATGTAGACCTGATCCTGTTCCACGGCTCCCCCGACGCTCCGGAGGTCGATGTGAAAGTCCTGGGCGGCCCGGTGTTGTTCGACAACTTGTCCTTTGGCGACTTTTCGGACTACGTATCCGTACCGCCGGCGGAGTACGTCGTACAAGTGACCCCCGCCGACGACAACAACGCGGTGGTGCAAAGTTATCGCGCCGACATAACCGCCCTGGGCGGGCAGGCTGCGACAATTTTTGCTTCCGGTTTCCTCGGCGGCGGCCAGCCCGCCTTCGAAGTATGGGCAGCATTGGCCAACGGTTTCACTTTCCCCTTACCGGTATTTGTGAACACCAATGAACTGGACGGCAAGCTGGAATCCCTGCAACTGTCGCCCAACCCGGCGGTGGATAACCTGCTGGTTCGTTTCAATCTGAACGAAGATGAGGCGCTGCGCTACAATATCCGCGACCTGACCGGCCGCCTGACGGCTGATGGCGATTTCGGACTTGTGCCTGCCGGCGAATTTGCCGCCCAACTGAACCTCGGCGGCGTACCCTCCGGCATGTATCAGCTGGAAATCGTGTCCGATGCCGGCGTTCAGGTACAGAAGTTTGTGGTGCAGGGCAGGTAATTTCGGCCGTGTGAATATCGAATGTCGAACAGCGAATGTCGGATGACGAAGTAACCATAACATACCCCGCGGCCCGGTCATTTGAGTGAATGATGCCGCGGGGTACGTTACCGTTACTTCGACACCCGACATTCGCTGTTCGATTTTCTAAAAAAGCCTTATTTTCACAACCGGAACGCCAACGGCGCGTTGAAACAAGGGCTTTTTTCACACCAAACCTTTTTGCACATGATTCGTTCGCTCATCAAGCTCGGCCTTATACTGGTTGCGGGTATTTTAGTGTACAATTACTTTTTTGGAACCTCTGAAGAAAAGGCTCAATCCAAAGAAGTGTTTAAAAAAACCGGCGACGCTCTTGGGGCCGCCTGGAATCTGTTGAAAACGGAAAAGCAGAAATTTGACAGCGGTAAATACGATACCGTGCTCGACCAGTTGGGCAATGCCTACCGGGCAGTACGGGAGCGGGCGGAATACGTCGATGAAAAAGTGCTGCGGCGGCTCGATGACCTGGAGCGGCGCAAGGCTTCCCTGCAAAAACAACTGGACGCCATCGAACAGGAAGAGCAAGCCCCCGCGCCGGCTCCCAAAAAGGGCATCAAAACAGACCAAACCCAAACATCCAAAGCGGCCGATCAGGAACGCCGCAAAGCAGAACTGCAACGCGCGCTCGATTCGCTGGTTCGCGATACCGAGACACTGCTGGAACAGGCGCAGTAACTCCGTCTGACAGACGGAGTAATTTTTTTTCAGTCCGTCTGACAGACGGAGTAATTTTTTTCAGTCCGTCTGACAGACGGACTTACGTATCTTTGCGCCGTTTTTCAATCCCTGTTCCGCTGCATGATCGAATTTCTCGAGCAACTTTTGGGTACCGACGTGGGAAGCGCGTCGGTCATAGTGTTTAACCTGATCATTATTGAAAGCCTGTTGTCGGTGGATAACGCGGCGGTGCTGGCCACCATGGTGATGGATTTGCCGCAACATCAACGGGCGCGAGCATTGCGCTATGGCATCATTGGGGCTTATGCGTTCCGGGGGCTTTGTCTGATCTTTGCCGCGTATCTGATCAAGATATGGTGGCTCAAACCGCTCGGCGGCTTGTACTTACTGTACCTGGCTTTT
>CALEYM010000884.1 GCA_937926185.1 uncultured Bacteroidota bacterium
GATGAAACAGGAGCATCACTCATCACTCATCACTCATCGCTCATCACTCACAAAATGCGCGCCTACCACGATTTCCGCCTGTTTTACAATCAAAGCATCCACCCGGAGTTGCTGCACCTGGAGCAACGGCGGCGCCGTTTGGTGCGTTTGCTGGGCTTGTCGGTATTGTTGTTGCTGGGCGCGGTGTTGTTGCAGGTTTTTATACAAATTTTTATCGTTAGCCTGTTGCTGTTCATTCCCGCCGGGATGTGGCTCTCCTACATCGCTTTCCGGATACAGGTGTACTACCAGGAATTCAAACCCCGCATAGTGGGCCTGGTGCTCGATTTCATCGACAATGATATCAACTACGGCGCCTTCCGGTACGATCCGAAAGGCGGCATTCCAAAAGAAAAATTTCTGGCCGGCAAAATTTTTACCCGCGCCGACGAGTACCTGGCCGAAGACCTGATAACGGGACAGGTACGGGAGATGCCCTTCGAATTGTGCGAACTGCGCGTACGCGAATTTTCCGACGTGCGCACCCGCCTCGATTACGTGTTCCGCGGCGTGTTCCTGATCGGCGATTTCCGGCGTACCGACATGAGCGGCGGTATCCTGATGCTTCCCGACGCTTACCGCAAATATCTGAGCCGGAGTGAAAAAGCGTTTCACCTGATCGGCGGACGCCGGGTGCGCAGCAAACTGCTGCCCGAATTCGAAACGTTTTTCGATACCTACGCCACCCCGAACATGCGGATTGCCGACATCCTGTCCGAAGACCTGCAACGCGGTATCCTGAAATTCCGGCAACACTTTCAGCAGTCGAACCGGGCCAAGGAAATTTACCTGTCCATTATCGACGGCAAAGTGTACATCGCCCTTACCCAGGATAAAGACCTGCTGGAACCTTCCCTGTTTCAAAACACGGTGAGCTTCGAGGTGGTGCAGGAGTTTTATTACGACATCGGCATGCTGACGGCGATCCTGCAAGAGATGGATGTGATGAATTAACTGTTGTACGGCAAGCGTTTATCTTTGCGGGATGAGAATTGCCATAACCGCGCTGTTGCTGCTTATCCTTCAGATTTATCTCATCTTCCGGGGAGCGCACCATTTTTCCAAATACTGGAGTCCGCTGATCCTTTTCCTCGTGTCGGGAGGAATAGGCGTTTTATATTTTCAACGATTGCTGAACGTACCAACCGGACGGCGGTTTCCGTTTCGCCCGCTTACGGCGGCGCTATGGGCTTTAGGCGGGGTGCTGACCATCGTGCTGGCTTATGAAGAGCTGCGCAAACTGTGGGTGGAATTCCCCAGTCCGGCGCAATTTTCCGACGTTTTGCCCCAACTGGAAGCCCAGTACCAGCGCTTCAGCCGGGGCGAAATGCCCTACGCGCCGGTTCCTCTGCCCTCACATACGCCTTATCCGGTGTATATGCCGCTGCACTGGTTGCCCATCGGACTGAGCAGTTGGTTCGGGATTGATACGCGCTGGGCGGGATTCGGATTGCTGGCCATTGCCGCCGGTATTTACGGCTACTGGGTCGGACGGCAAAATGCGGCGGTTTGGGCGCGTATCGCCGCCTTGTTCCTGCCTTCTATGGGGCTGTGGGGCTTTATCCTTTGGGGGCGGCTGGAACTGGCCGTTAGTTTCGAGATCGTGATCGCGGCGTATTACCTCGTGCTGGCAGCCGGTTTGCTGGGGCGGCACGTGCCAACTATCCTGACGGGGCTGATTCTGTGTCTGCTTTCGCGGTACACCCTGCTGTTCTGGATCCCCTTATTGGCCTATATCTGGTGGAAAGAATTGCCGCCGCGCATCAACTACCGGATTTGGGGCGCCGCGGGGCTGAGCGTTTTATTGCTCTACATTTTCCCGTTTTACCTGCAAGACCCCGACATTTTCGCTACCGGCATCAAATACCACAACGACGGCGCCATTGCCCAGTGGCACGGTTTCGGCGACCCGCCGGTATCCTGGACGATGGAGCGGGGCATTTATTTTGGCATCAATATGAAAGCCGTTTTCCCCGGCGACGCGGCGCAGCAGGTGTTCCTGGCCCGCGCGCTGCAGGGCGCCCTGATGCTGGCGTTGCTGGGTTTCGGTATTTGGGCGTATCATCGCTGGAAGGACCGTCTGAATCCGTACGACCTTTGCCTGGGCATGTTGTACGCGATGGTAGGCTGTTTTTATTTTTTTAGCCCGATGACGTTTCAGTATTATTTGCTGGTGCTGATGATGCTGGGGTCGGTGGTGGTGGCGGGGATGTTATTGATAAATAAATAGGTGATTAATGCCGCATTGACTCCATCACCCACCGCACACCCACCATCACCCTCCGCCCCTGCAGCGGCGCATAGTTGTACGTCGTATCGAAAGTGTATCCGTGTGGGTTGTTCACCGGGTCGTTCACGTATTTGTCGAAGGGATCGTAGGGGCGCAGCAGTGGGTCGCGGGGCATAAAGTTGAACAGGTTTTTGACGCCGGCGTAGAGTTCCAGGTTGTTGAATTTCCGGGAAAACTGGATGTTTTGGAGGCTGAACCACGGCGAACGGCCGGGCCGGAAATCGTTGGGTACGACGGGCAGCGGCATGGGGCTGTTGAGCGAGCCGGTGTAGTCGATCGTGATTTTCCACTTTGGAATGGTATAAGAGGCCGACCAGGTAGCCGAAAAGGGCGGAGCGTGGATTTGCGCCGCGCGTATGCCGTTTTCTTTGGTAAACACATCCATCCAGGTAAAGCCGGCCATGATCTTCAGGCCGTTTATAAAATTCCAGTCGCTGTTCAGCGTGAGGCCGCGCGACACGGCATAGCCGTCGAGGTTATCGAAAACGACCAGGTCGGGGTCGGTGTTGTAGTCGGCGAGGATGCGGTTGGAAAAATGGGTGTAAAACAAGGTGGCATCCAGCCCGACGAAGCCGAAGGCCGGGAAAAATTTGGTGGTATAGTTCAGGTTGGCGTTCCACGATTGTTCGGGCTGGAGGTCGGCGGCCAGCACTACCCGGCGCGAGCCGGTGAGCGCGGCGTGTTCTTCGCTGAACACGTTGGCCACGCGGTAACCGTTGCCCGCGGAGAGGCGGAAAGTGTTGAGTTCGTCGGGGCTCCATTTCCAGTTGGCGCGGGGCGAGAGCACGGGGCCGTGGGCGGAGTTCCAGTCGAAACGCAGGCCCAGCAGCAGGCGGTGGCGGTCGGAGAGCCGGACGTCGTCCTGTGCGAACAGGCCGGGCAGCCAGGTGCGAGAGGGGCGGTTTTGGCCGTTTTCCGGCGCGGCGGTCACGGGCGTGTTGTCGTCGAACCAGGTATAGCGTGTGGCCAGGCCCAGCAAGGCGTCGTGGCGGGCGCCCAGTTTTTTGTCCCACACCAGTTGGGCGAAGGCGATGGTCTGGCGGCCGTTGTAGATGGTGGCGCCGTAGGCCGAACGCTGGTCGTGCAGGTTCCAGGAGTACGCCAGGGTGATTTTTTCTTCCAGCGGCAGTTGCCAGTTGCCGATCAGTTCGGCGCGGTTGGTGCGGATGGCTTCGCCGTAAATGCTGTCGGTACCGTACCAGCGGGGCGACCATTGCAGTTCGCCGCCGAAACGGTCTTCCCACACATAGCGCCCTGCTATGTTGGCGATGCGGTTTTGCGGGCGCTCAAAAGCAATCTTGCCAAAAACGGAGGCGCGTTTTTGCAGCGGCAAGTCGGTGAAATTGTCGCCGTTTGCGTCCCACCTTTTTTGAAAGTGGAACAGGTTGGCGGCCAGCAGGGCCGCGGCTTTGCCCAGGCCGGCGCGACCGGCCAGGTCCGCTCCGGTTTCGCCGTAGGAGGTATGGTTCAGGTCGAGACTGAACAGGGGGGCGTTGCGGGGGTCTTTGGTGATCACATTGATAAGGCCGCCCACCGCTTCCGAGCCGTAGAGGGTCGACGCCGGGCCTTTCACCACTTCCATACGTTCCACCAGGCTGTTGGGGATGCCCTGCAGGCCGTACACCGTGGACAGGGCCGACACGATAGGCATGCCGTCGATGAGCACCATCGTGTAGGGCCCTTCGAGGCCGTTGATGTGGATGTCGCCGGTGTTACACACGTTGCAGTTGAGCTGAGGTTTTACGCCGTTCACAATGCCCAGGCCGTCGAACAGGCTGGGCGTGGGGTTGGCGCGGAAAAACTTCGGGCTGTACACCTCGATGGGCACCGGGCTTTCGGAACGGGCCATGGGTTTGAGCGTGCCGCTGACCACCACTTCGCCCAGGGTTTCGGACAAGGGTTCGAGCCGTATGACGACCGGCTCATGGCCGGGCCGGACGCGCAGCGATTGCGGGGCATAGCCGATCATGTGTGCGCTGAGTTCTGCCAGGGCCGTGCCGGCGGGCAGGGCCAGCGCCACCCGCCCGGCGCTGTCGGCCACAGCGCCGGCGGACAGTTCGGGTATTTTTACCGTGGCAAACGCGAGTGGTTCGCCCGTGCGGGCGTCGAGGATTTGGAGTTGAAAAGACGCGTTTTGACTCCAAAGCAGGTTTTGCAGGAACAAAAACAAAACCGGGACGTATATTTTTCGTAGCATCAAATGTTATTTTTAGGTTTATCTAAATTTTAGACAAAGGTATATCGAAATAAAATATGAGGCAAGACATTTGAAATAAAATATGCGGATTTGTGCCGGTTGTTATTCGTCCGGTGACAAATTCGTCGGACGAAGTGACCTGGGTTCGTCGGACGAATTCGTCGTCCGACGAATAATCTGTAAGACATGACGCCTGTAGAACAGGGACAAACCTTTTTCCGACCCGGTTGTTTTTCCAGCGCATAAACCTGCCTGAACTTAAACATCCGCCATGTTCAATCTCTTCAAACAAGACCCCCTCAAAAAACTGGATAAACAGTACCGCCAATTGCTCGAAGCCGCCCGCGACCTGCAACGCAAAGGCGACATCAAAGGCTACGCCCAAAAAACGGCCGAGGCCGAGGCGGTGGCGCAGGAAATGGAGCGGTTGCGGAAAGGGTAACGGGCAACGCCTGACTTTGCCTATATTTGCCCTAACTCCCTTTACCGCGTCATCAAAACACAAAAACCGGAATGACCACCGCACAATACCTCGACGCCCTGCAACGCCGGTTCGTTTCCGGCATGGCCAAAGAACACGCCTACCGGGGCGACCTCGAACAACTTCTGCGCGCTCTGGGGCCCGGCTTGGACGTCACCAACGAACCCGCCAACGTGACCGACTGCGGAAACCCCGATTTTGTGATCACCAGGGGCAAAATCCCAGTCGGCTACATCGAAGCCAAAGACATCGGCAAAGACCTGAACGGCAAAAACTACCGCGAACAGTTCGACCGCTACCGCAAGGCGCTCGACAACCTTATCATCACCGATTACCTCTGGTTTCAGTTCTATCAAAACGGCGCACTGGTGCACGAAATCCGCATCGGTGAAGTGGAAAATGGGAAAATAAAACCCCTTTCCGCCCAGTTCGGCCACTTTGAAAACCTCGTGGCCGACTTCTGCACCTTCACCGGGCAAACGATCAAAAGCCCGCAGAAGCTAGCTGCTCTCATGGCCGCCAAGGCCCGCCTGCTGCAAAATATCCTCGAAAAAGCGAGCGCCGACGACGAAAGCGCCGCCGCCAACACCGAACTGAAAGCCCAGCTCGCCGCCTTCAAACAAATCCTCATCCACGACATCGGCCCGCGCGAATTCGCCGACATCTACGCCCAAACGATGGCCTACGGCATGTTCGCCGCGCGGCTGCACGACCCCTCGCTCGGCACCTTCACCCGCCAGGAAGCCGCCGAACTGATCCCTAAAACCAACCCCTTCCTGCGCAAACTCTTCGGCCACATTGCCGGACCCGACATCGACGAACGCATCCGGCCCGTGGTGGACAACCTCGCCGACGTGTTCCGCGCCACCGACGTGGCCGCCCTGCTGGCCGATTTCGGCAAAAGCGCCGGCCAGAACGACCCTATTATACACTTTTACGAAACCTTCCTCGCCGAATACGACCCCGCCCTGCGCAAAAGCCGCGGCGTGTGGTACACCCCCGAACCGGTGGTCAACTTTATCGTCCGGGCCGTGGACGACATCCTGAAAACCGAGTTCGGCCTGCCCCAAGGCCTCGCCGACACCTCCAAAATAAAAATCAGGGTAAATACCCAAAACCCCGACAAACGCGCGGCCGGCGGCTACCGGCAGGAAGAACGCGAGGTACACCGCGTGCAGATACTCGACCCCGCCACCGGCACGGCCACCTTTCTGGCCGAAATCGTCAAACACCTGCACCGCACCCGCTTCCAGAGCATGCCCGGCATCTGGAGCGACTACGTCGACGAACACCTCATCCCGCGCCTGCACGGCTTCGAAATCCTCATGGCCTCCTACGCCATGGCACACCTGAAACTCGACCTGCTGCTGAAAGAAACCGGCTACACGCCCACCCGCGAGCAACGCTTCAAAGTGTACCTCACCAACTCCCTCGAAGAATACCACCCCGACACCGGCACCCTCTTCGCCTCCTGGCTCAGCGCCGAGGCCAACGAAGCCAACCATATCAAACGCGATACGCCCGTGATGGTGGTGATGGGGAACCCGCCGTATAGCGTGAGCAGTAGCAATAAAGGCGTCTGGATTAGGAATTTGATTTCGGATTACAAAAAAGACCTCAATGAAAAGAAAATCAATCTCGATGATGATTACATCAAGTTCATACGTTATGGACAGTATTTTATTGAAAAAAATGGCGAAGGTATTTTAGCCTTCATTACTAATAACAGTTTTATTGACGGCATTACCCATCGCCAAATGCGTAAACACCTGCTGGAGGCTTTCGATAAAATTTTCATCCTTGATCTCCACGGAAGTTCTAAAAAACAGGAAACTGCTCCCGATGGATCAAAAGATGAAAATGTATTTGATATACAACAAGGTGTTTCGATTAATATTTTTGTAAAAAAAGCAAACAAAAAAAGAGGTAATGCAGCTAGTGTAAATCATTTTGATTTAATCGGAAATAGGAATTTTAAATACAATTTTCTGCTTAAAAACTCTATAAACTCTGTTGAATGGATTTCCATAGAATGTAAGTCGCCTAAAAATTTCTTTGTCCCAAAAGATTTTGATCAAATTGACAGTTATTCCAGATATTTATCTGTTAACCAGTTATTTGTTGTAAAACAAAACGGTCTAAAGTCGGATCGGGACAATCTATTTTTTGATTTTGAACGCGAAGCGCTTCATGAAAAAATGCAGGTGCTGTATTCAACGCAGCGACCAACAAAGTTTGATGTTGAATTTAATGTAAAAGATTCCTCGAGTTACAACCTCTTGACACGATTGTCAAACACGAAGTTTGAGCCAGATAATATATTCAGGTCTCTTTATCGACCATTGGATATACGTTGGTTGTATTACAATAACGGCTTAACGAGTCGACCAGCGTGGCTGGTGATGCAACATATGGTTAATTCAGAAAACGTTGGCTTCATTTGCTTGCGGCAATCTCGGAAAGGAGAAACGGGTACATTTTTTATAGGAAGAGGTTTGATAAATAAAGATGCCGTATCCCTCCTTGATATTGGTACAGTCTTCCCCCTCTACGTCTACCCCACTACCTCCACCGATGGCCTTTTCTCCCAAACCGCCCGCCGGCCCAACCTGAACATGGAGATCGTGGACAAAATCGCCACCGCTTTGGGCTTGCGATTCGTGCCGGAGAAAGGCCCGGAAAGCGGCGTGTTCGCGCCCATCGACCTGCTCGATTACATCTACGCCGTGCTGCATAGCCCGGCTTACCGGGAGCGGTACAAGGAGTTTCTGAAGATCGATTTTCCGAGGGTACCGTATCCGAAAGACGCGGCGCAGTTTTGGCAGCTGGTGACCTACGGCGGCGCTTTGCGGGCCCTGCACCTGATGGAAAGCCCCAAACTCGACGATTTTATCACGACCTATCCGGTGGTGGACGGTGACAATGTAGTCGGAAAAATCCGTTACGAGGAGGGTAAGGTTTGGATCAATGATACGAAATACTTCGAGGGCGTGCCCGAGGCGGTCTGGAATTTCTACATCGGCGGCTACCAGCCCGCGCAGAAGTGGCTGAAAGACCGCAAGGGTCGGGCCCTGGGGTATGAAGACATTTTGCATTACCAGCGCATCGTGGTGGCGCTGGCGGAAACGGGGCGGATCATGGGGGAGATCGACGGGCTGGGAATTGTTTGAAAAAAATATTTGTGGCACAACAAAATGTTGCTTATTTTTGTATTCATTTTCATAATCGCATGTCAGCAATTGCAAATCAACCCAGGTTAGGCCACGGCATATTTACGGTGACCGATGTCGCCGGAATACTACGTTTGCCCGCGGAAAAAGTCCGCCGCTGGCTGAAAGAATACTGGGATTTGCAACTTGCCCCGGAAGCAACCCAGCGCACTTCGTGGGGGGAGCGGAAAGATAAATCGGTGAATTTTTATGTGCTGGTGGAATTTTATGTTTTTTACGAATTGCGCCGCCACGGCGTGCCGGTCAGCCGGATCGTAAAAAGCCACAAACTGCTTCGAAGCCAATTTGATACGCCCTACCCGTTTGCTTCCTACCGGATCATGACCGATGGCCGCGCCATACTCTTTTCCCCAGATGGAGGAGAAAGCATTGTAAATGCTGAATCCGGGTTGCAGTACAACCTGAAAGAGGTGATCGAGGACTTTGTAAAAAAAATAGATTTCGGAGAAAAAGACCAAATCGCCCAAAGGCTTTACCCTGCCGGTAAAGACAAAAGTATCGTGGTGGACCCGCATCATCAGTTCGGCCAGCCAGTAATCAAAGGCACCAATATTTTGGCCGGCGTCCTGTATTCGATGTTTCAAAGCGGCGAAAAAATAGATTTCATTGCCAGCGTTTACGGCATCAACAAAAAAGCGGTAAAAGACGCTATTCGGTTTTACCAAAAAGCTGCTTGATGAAAATTTATTTCGACGAAAACACCTTCCCCCAGCTGGCCTATGGTCTAAAGGCCCTTCAGGAGCCGTTAAATGTAAAAGAAAACGAGCAAGTCGAGATCGTTTATTTGCCTGATGAATTTGGAAAAGGCGCCAAAGACGAAGACTGGATTCCGAAATTAGGAGCCATCGGCGCTGTAATCATCACCCATGATTTGAACATCCATCGTTCCAGAAGTCAAAGGGAATTGTATATAGCTCATGGTCTGGGCGCTTTCTTTTTTACGCCGCCTTCAAAGAAAGGTTTTGGGTATTGGGAATTTGTACAACAAATCATTAAAAGGTGGGACGAGATCAAGAAATTATCTGCTTACAAGGCAAAACGGCCATTTGCATACCGCTACAAGATTAAAAGCAACAAGGCAGAGCCAATGAACTAAAGGAGGGCACCTTTTACATTTCCAATACACTCTTTTACACCCCCAAAACAGCCGCTTTGCCGCCTGCCTCATACGTTTGCCCCATCTTTTCACGATCAAAAAGTTTATCTATGAAAACGGCAAACGTTTTTCTTTTTACCCTGCTTTTCGCTGCAACGGCGCTCAACGCCCAAGTCCGGGAACAATTCACCAACTGCGCCGCGGCTTTTCTGGATCAAAAAATGGTGGTGGATCAGTACAGCCCCGAAGGCAAATGCGCGCTGCCCCGCAACGCCGCCGGCGAACTAACCGTCTGCACGGCCGACCTGTCGCCGGAACGATCCGTCGCAAAGGACAAAATCGCCTTCAAGATCGCCATTCGCGACAAAAACACCGGCACCCTGACCATGTATTCCGGCGATACTTACCGGAGAATCGACCTTCAAAAAGTGATGGCTCAATGCAAACCCGGCGACCGGATCGTGCTCATCACCATGAACCGGGAATACGCGCTGCCGCACAATGAAATTCTCGTACTGGAGGAGGCGCGCTGATCCATTGTTTTTTTGCCCCTTTAAACCCGGAAACCTGCCGTTTAACCGTTTCCATGCAACGTATTCCGGTGAAGGTGGTCTTTGCCCGCAGTTCATCACCAAATATTTCACGTATGCAAAACATCTCCGCACAAAAGTTGGCCTTTTTGGCGCTGGCCTTGCTTTTTTACTGCCACTCGCTGCCCGCTCAACAACAGGACGAAGTGATCATTGTAAAAAGAAAGGCCCTTAAATCCATCGAAACTGCCGGAAACGACCGCCCTATTCTCGGCATTTACACCGATGAAACTGCCGGCACGAATGGCATTAAAATTAAAAGCGTGATCGCCGGAAAAGGCGCCGAACTGGCCGGTTTGCAGGCCGGCGACGTCATTGTAAAGGTCAATGAGATCAATGTGGGAAAAGTGGACAATGAGATAAACCTCCTGAACGGGGAAGCCGTCAGCCTGACCAGCGGCCTGCATGCCGTGCTATCCGGCCACAAGCCCGGCGACAAGGTGCATGTGCAATACCTGCGCGATGGCGAAAACAAAATAACCGCGGTGGAGCTGAGCGGCGGAAGCCATTTCTACAATGTCGACTGGAATACCGAAAACGAACGGCGCGACCCCTGCAGGGTATTTATCGGCGTAGGCACCAGCAGCGTACAGGGTGGCCTGAAAGTGGATTACACGGTGGATAATACGCCCGCCACCCAATACGGCGTACAGCCCGGCGACATCATCCAGGCAATCGATGACATTTATATCAATTCCCAACCCGAACTGGTGTACGAACGCGACAAACATCAGCCCGGCGACCCGTTCACGCTGACTATCCTGCGCGACGGACGCGAAATGAAGATCGACGCCCGGTTTAAAACCTGCACCGAAGAAGAAAAACAAAGAACCCGGCTCGCGATCATTGCCCCCAAAGCCCATCTCTTCAGCCACAAGGTAGAACGCGACCCCTGCGCCGTATTTATCGGCGTGTACACCACCGACCGGGCTATGAACGAGCAGGGGGTGCGCATTTCAGGCGTCATCGACAACACGCCGGCCCAGGAAAGCGGCCTGCAACCGGGCGACATTATCCTGGCTCTCGACGGGCAGCCCCTTGCCACCCATTCGGAACTGCGGCGCGAGCGCGACAAACACCGGCCCGGCGATTTGTTCCACCTCACGATCCAACGCGAAGGCGTCAACCTGGAGATTGACGCATATTTTAAATCCTGCCCGACAGAAACGGAAAACAAAGTTACCGTGGACGAAACGGTCAAAATGGACACGGAGGGAGCCCCTGCCACGCAAAGGGAAGATGCCACCCTGCAGTTGGAATCGCTTGAGCTGTATCCCAATCCCACCTTCGGGCCGCTGAACGTGCAGTTCCAGGGCGACGCCGTGCCCACGACGGTGCGCATCGCCGATGTGACAGGAAAAGTAGTTTATACCCGGGATATTCCGCAGTTCAGCGGACAGTTCAGCGAACAGATCAACCTGTTCGGGAAAACGCCGGGCAATTATGTGTTATCGGTGCAGCAGGGCGATAAGATTTTGACCAGGCCCGTGGTGCTGCTGCCGCGGGCATGATCCTGCATCAATCAAGGCGCCGGTTTTAGTTTTTTAAACCAACCATAAAGCACACAAAGTCCGCAAAGTGATCCAGAGGATCGCGCTTTGCGGACTTTGTGTGCTTTGTGGTTTATGGTACGCGGTGTAAGACTAAAATCCCGGGTAACTGATGGTGCGGGTTTGCGCCCGCGCGGTAAAACTTACCGCTGATCCAGGTACACCACTGTCGAAGCGATGGCAGACACGAGTGGCCCGCCTAATCCCATGCCGATGATGTCGGCCCAAACCCAGTCGGGGATAGTGGTCAATTCGGAGGAGCCTGTACCGGGGGTCGGCGAGCTGATCGATTTCCAGTACCAGAAATACCGGCTGTATTTGAGCACGGAAACCATGGAGAGCACCATTTTCGGGTTGTCCAGTTTGGCTTCGCGGGACAATTGATTTTCCCGTTCGGTCATCACGGAGACGAACTGACTGAGTTGTTCCGGTGAGCCCACGGGCATGGCGGCTGCTTCGTCGAAGATGGCCAGCAACGCTTTTTTGTCGTTGGCGCTCAGGCGGGTTTCGTTCAGGCGGGCGGCATAGTCGCTGAAATCGCGGCTCAGGTCGAGCTGATTGGCGTGCTGTAGTTCGGCTGTACTGACAGGCAGTTCGGCTTCTTTCAGGAATTGAACTGTTTTTTCCGTGATCAGTTGGCGGATGGCTTTTTTATCATCGCCCAAGGCCGTGATAGCGTCGCGGTTTTGGTGTAGTACGACCTGCACGGCAAGGTTGTGCAGTTGGCCGATATTGTCTTGCGGGTTGTTCGGATTGACCAGGGCGGCCACGGGGCGCGCTTCTTCGGGTCTGAACACCACTGTTCGTTTTCCGGTGGCCTGTCCGCTGGCCGCATCGCGCAGCACGTAGAACCCGGCCGGGATGACGCCTTCCTGGACGCCCAGTTCTTTTGCCGTGGCAGCGTCCACCACATAGTCGGCTGTGAGCGGGAAGTATTGGCCGAAATACTGGCCGGCTTCATCCCCCTGGCCAAACTGGAGCGCCAGACGATCCTGGAAATTGGCGAGTTCGGTTCCCCAACCGATCCAGATACAATTGGAGAAGGAGTACATGCAGCCGCGGTATGTAGAAGTGCCGAAATGAATGATGATGCGGTTTCCATCGGGGATGTTGGGCGTGAATTTGGTATCGACGACAGGGGCGGGTTCGGGGGATTCGGTTTTGGTGCAGGAGAAAGTGACCATGCAAAGAGCGAGGGCGGTCAGGGCGGTGAAGATCGAGCGAAGGTTCATGACTTAAAAATTGAGAAGTGAATTGCAGTTTCGCCTACTCTTTTCTGCGGATTTTCGGCTTGCTCCGGTTCGGTTTTTTGCCGCCTTTTTCAGGCGACTTTTACCTACTATCGGCGTTTGCCAAAAACCTTACCCTCGCGGTGAAATTTTTTAAAAAAAAGTTTTAGTGGTGTAGAAAACCATAAAAGATAAGGAGCGACAAGGTCAAAAAACCTGTCGGCGTGAACTCCAATCTTGTACAACAGAATTCAGGCAAACGGAAAGGTCAGCGTAAACGCACTTCCTTTGCCCGGCTCGCTTCGCACGTCCACATAGCCCTTGTGGGCCGTCACGATGGCCTTTACATAGCTCAGGCCCAAACCAAAACCTTTCACATCGTGGATATTGCCCGTGTGTACGCGGTAGAATTTATCAAAAATATGTTTGCGGGCTTCCTTGCTGATGCCGATGCCCTTGTCTTCCACCGTTATTTCCACGCCGTTGGGCACGTTGCGGGTGCGGATGGCGATCTCCGGTTTTTCGGGACTGTATTTATTGGCGTTGTCGAGCAGGTTGTGCACCACACTGGCAATATGGGTGGCGTCGCCCTGAACGACCGGCCGGGTAGCCTGGAGTTCGACCTTTAATGCGCCTTCGCGTTTTTCCACCTGAAGGCTGAAATTGTCCACGGCCTGCTGGATGAGTTCGTGCAGGTTGGTTTCGGAGAGTTTGAGCTGGAAATCTTTTTTGTCCAGTTGCGCAATCTGCAGCACCCGTTCCACCTGGCTGTTCATGCGGCGGTTTTCCTGGCGGATAATGTCCACGAAGCGTTTGATCTTGTCCGGGTTGCTTACCACCATGGGGCTGGCGATGCTGTCGGTGGCCAGGGAAATGGTGGCGATCGGGGTTTTGAATTCGTGGGTCATGTTGTTGATAAAGTCCGTCTTCATCTCTCCGAGCTTCTTTTGCCGGTAGATCACCTGGATGGTATACCAAAAAGAGAACAGGATGATACCGGTAAAAATAACGGACAATACCAGCGTTTTCCACACCGAGCCGAGCACCAGGCTGGTGCGGTTGGGGAAATAGATGGACAGGTTTCCCGGCGATTCGATGTCTTTCTGAAACAGCGACACCCGGTATTTGGAGTTAAAAAGCGTGGAGGCGCCGCCGTGTGTCACCTGTGGGCTGTTGTCCACCACCACGTAATGGTCGTTGACCACCACGTAGCTGTTGCGCGCTTTTGCATATACACCGTATTGATAAGGCGTATTGATGCCGCGGCTGGTCAGTTCTTCTTTCAGGGATTGTGCCAGCAGGTCCAGTTGAATCCGTTCGGCCAGGGGTTTGGAGTCCACCAGCTGACTAACCTTCATGTATTCCCACATGGTCATATTGTCTTCGAAGCTCTGCCGGCCCGAAGTCGGGTTGGGCAGGCTGTCGGCCCTGCTGATCCGGCGCGTGGAGAAGCCGTTTTCCAGGAATTTGGTGGCGCGGCGGATGTTGCGGTTTGCCTCGCTCGAATAGCCGTAGGTTGTGTTCAAAGCCTCCAGTACAGCCACATCTTCGTAGTATTGCAGTTTGTCGGCCACCCGGTTGAGCGCCGCGTACACATTTTTGTCAAACTGCTCTTCGTTCAGCCGGATGCTCCAGCTGATCCAGTAAATTTGCAAACAGATCACCCCGATCAGGGCGACGGTCATCAGGCCGATAATGAGGCGTATGCGCTGGGCGTTCATGTATGTTTAACGAAGTTGCGGGGCAAAAGTATAGCGAAACTTTGGCGGGAGGCAGTAGTTTAACCGGAGATTAACGGAGATGTGATCATTGCCATGCTATAATGTTTTATAAACCAATATTTTGTAAAAAAGTTGAGAATCGTCTGGTACAGAATTTGGTGCCGCAACTTTATTTATGCTCCCGCCATTTTTAACCTGAAATTTTACCTGAAACAGCCCTTTTCCGGGTTCTAAAAAAACGTTCTGAAACGTCTTTGGGGTATATCGGCAGCCAGTCCGCAGGGCGATTTTCACAATACTTTAAATTATCCCTGTTAATGGAGAAACAAAAAGTTTTATTAAAGCGGTTTGAGTTTATATTTGCCACTTCCTTGTAAAACAAACCGTTTACTCATGAATAAGACCGGCGCTTCAAAAGGGGCCCCTGAATCAAGAAACGATCTTGTCATCTCCGTGGATTCGCCCCAAGTTTTAATCGTCATAAATATCCAACGACTCGTCGTCCCGTCCGGGGTGGAAAAGCAGGCGGTGGAAAATATGATTACCGGCATTTTAAAAGGGGGCGCCGACGAAAATATCAAATTTCAATATCCGGAAACCGGAGAATAAAATTCAGGTAAGTGTTTGCCGCTATGGCCAGTTCCTCAAGGGACTTCAGCCCGGGATTGTCAAGGTAGCATCTGGCGCAGGCCGTTTTAAATTTAAGCGCCTGGATCGTACTCAATTCCACGTTTCTCTTCTCGATCACATATTGATAAAGGCGGTCGACGTCCTCAAACGATGGGCCCGGTTTTGTGGAGGCCGCTTTTGTTGAATTATTGCTTTTTGCGATAATCATTTCGCCTTCGCCGGTCAAAATCCAAAGTGGGCTCACGCCTGCATACTCGTGCAGGCGCTGCAAATGGGCAGTGGTGAGATTGCTTTTGCCCTTCAGGATTTGGGAGTAAGTGGGCTGTTTTATGCCAATAATCTCGGCAAAATCGGCCTGTTTCAGTTCCAGGTGCTCCCGGAGAATTTCCAGTCTGTCGTTTATCGTACCCAATTCAAGGTATTTTATTTGA
>CALEYM010000885.1 GCA_937926185.1 uncultured Bacteroidota bacterium
AGCCGTTCCTGCAATTGTCCGAGTTCGCCGCTCAGCGCGTTAAACTGTTTTAAACGCCCTTCTTCTTCATCGAATTTCTGTTTCTCCGAGCGGTATTTTTCTTCCACCGCCTGCAGGTTTTTATTTTCCTTTTCCAACGCCAGCTTGTTCTGTTCCAACATCTTTTCGCCTTCGGCCATTTCCTTTTGCAGCGCCTCCACCGTTTGCTCGCCGAGCAGGTTTTGCTCCTGACCGGCGATGCGGAATTTCAGCTCGCGGATGTCGCTGTTCACCTGCGCCTGGATGTCGTCGAGGCGATCGAGTCCGAGCATGCGGCGCACGATTTTCCTGCGTTCTTCCTTGCTGGCCTTGGACAGTTCGTCGAGTTCTTTCTGGCCTGAAAAAACGGAACGTTTAAAGGCGTCGCGTTCGATATGGAGCGCCTTCACCAGTTCGTCATTCACCGCCGAAACGCCTTTGGCGATAAGCAGATCGTTTTTGAATAATTCCGCCCCGACGGCCATCGCCTTACCCCGGAACTCGCGCCGCACCCGGTAAAGGCTTTCTCCGATCGCAAATTCCAGCGCCAGCTCCACGTTTGCTTTCGGGTCGGCGAAGGAGGAACGCACCAGCATCTTGTTGCTCTCGTCGCGCCCGAACAGGCAATACAAAATGGCCTCGAAAATGGTGGATTTGCCCGCGCCGTTTTTGCCGATAATGCCGACCAGCCCCTCGCGGAAATCGAGCGAGAGGGCAGCGTATTGTTTGTAGTGGGTGAGCTTTAAGTTGTTGAGGATCATTCCGTAGAAAACTTTTGCTGAAAATACCCGGCTGCCTTTTCAATCAGTTTTGCCGCCAGCGCCTCGTCGTCAGCGTACTTGCTGCGCAGGTAATCGGCAAAAATCTTGTCGAGGCTGTCAAACTGGCCCACTTCGATACCGCGCACAAAAGATCTGTCGTTCCAGGTCTTTCTTTTAGGGATAATTTGGAAAGCCTCTGGGAAGAGTTGTCGTAGGCGAAGGTTGCCCAATTCTAGCGTTTGTTCGGGGCGGATGTCGTTGAAAATCAGGGAAATGATTGCGTCGCGAATGGCATTTTCCGACATAAATTTTTCCAAGGCGGTCTCAATTTCGGCCACGGAAAGTTCGTGACAACGGTTCATTTCCCATTTCAGCCAGGGGCGGGTCGGGATGGCCTCGAAGCTGGTGGCGAAATCCATTTTTTTCCCAATTTCCAATTTTAAAAATCCTTTCTCCGCGCCGATTTCCGTATCGCTCAGCCGCTCAGTGCTGCCGGAGTACCAGGCGTTTGGGTGCAGGTCAATTTTTTGGAAATTGTGCCAGTGGCCGAGCGCGAGGTATTGAAAACCAGCGAGTTTTGCTTCAAATTCGACGGGAAAAACTTGTTCGCCGTACTCTTCCATGAGGAATTTTTTGCCCAGCGAAGTGTGCAGCATCAGGATATTAAATTTGCCCGCGACGGGTTCGAGGCGTTCCAGTTCGCGGTACAAGATCCGGTTGTCGTTGATGTGCGGAATACCATGCACGACCGTGCCGTCGAATTCGAATTTTTCCCAGGTCTCTCCGAAAACAGGATACACGCAATCGAGGTTGCGCAGCGCGCGCAGGATGGGGCTGTTGTAAATCGTCTTTGGCGTTTCATGGTTGCCGGCAATGACAACCACCGGGATTTTGGCGTCGCAGATACGTTTGAGTTGTTCGAGTCCAAAGGTGAGCGCCCGGTTCGAAGGGCTGGGGCGGTGGAAAAAGTCGCCGGAGTGGATGACTATGTCGGGTTTTTCGGCCAGTATCCTTTCCACCACGCGCCCGAAAGCATCATACACGTCCTGCTCGCGGGCGTTGACGCCCTCGGCATTGACCACGTCGAAGGCCTGAAAACCCAGGTGCGTATCGGAGAAGTGTAGGATAGTCATTGCGTCATTTTTACGAGGTCTTGCCTTCGTTTTTCAAGCGGATATACCGCATAAAATCAGTAGAAGGCGGATCGGTCAATTCGAGATTGCGGGCAATAGTAACGATTTGGCCGCGATGGTAAGTGCTATGGTTGATGCAGTGTTGGATCATATAATAGCGCGGGCGGTCATCTTCCGTGCCGTTGAGCAGGCGGAAATGGCAAATTTCCTGAAAATCAGTATCGGAAAGCCTTTGAACATACGCGTTAAATTGCTCCGACATTTTCAGAACGCCGTCGAAAACATCCGGCGTTGTGCCGTTGAAAGTTTGGAATAAGAACGGTTCGGACGGCGCCTGCCGCAAACGTTCGAGCCACACTTTTTCCGCGCTCCAGATGTGCAACAGCGTCTGGTGCAGGCTGGGAAAACTGGACGGCACTTCACGGGTCATCAGCGCCAAAGGTTTGGATTTCAGCCAGTCGACCGTTAGCGTGTTGGCCCACAGATTGAAGCCGGCGTAGTCTTTGAGCAATGCGGATAAATCCATGATATTGAATTGTTTAGAGAGCCTTACAGGGCATTCATGGTCAACTTTTGTAAATGACTTTTCACACCGGTCTCTCCAACAGCGCCATATAAAACCCGTCATATCCATTAACCTGGGGTAAAATCTTTTTTTCTTCCAGCAACGTAAACGGTTTTCCGGCTTCGGAGGCGAGAAACAGTTGAACCTGCCGTTCGTTTTCCGAAGACAGCACGCTACAGGTAGCGTATACCATGCGGCCACCCGGTTTAACGATCGGACTGTAAAACTGCAAAATATCCTGTTGGGTGGCGCGCAGCTTTTCGATCATTTCGGGTTGCAGTTTCCATTTGCTGTCGGGGTTGCGGCGCAGTACGCCGAGGCCGCTGCACGGCACGTCGAGCAGGAGCCGGTCGGCGCTGCTATGCAGCCGTTTGATAACTTTCCGGCTGTCGATCACGCGGGTTTCGATGTTGGAAGCGCCGGCCCGGCGGGCGCGTTGGCGCAGTTCGTCGAGTTTCCAGGCCAGGGTATCGAGGGCAATGAGTTGTCCTTTTCCCTGCATTATCGCGGCCAGGTGCAGGGTTTTGCCGCCGCCGCCGGCACAGGCATCCACCACGCGCATGCCCGGCTCGGGCGCGAGCAAAGGGGCTACCAGCTGACTGCTGAAATCCTGCACTTCAAAAAGCCCGTCTTTAAACGCTTTGGTCTGAAAAACGTTTTGCCGCCGCTCCAGTACCAGGGCATCGTCGGAGCCTTCCGGCTTGGTTTCAATACCATCCTTTTGAAGGGTTTTTTGCAGGTCGGCGCGGATGGTTTTCAGGCGATTGGCCCGAAGCACGACCCGCGCCGGCCGGTTCAGCCAGTGGAGGGTGGCATCCCAGCGTTCGCCAAGTTCGGCGGCGCCCAATTGATCGAGCCAGTCGGGAATACTTTCGCGGAGGGCGCGCGTTTGGGCCAAAACCGCGGCTTTTTCGCGAATTTGTTTGGTATCAAGCCCCTTGAACTCCGACCAGGCCGGCAAATCCAAATCCCGCGTTATGACGAAATGTATAGCGCACATTTTCCAGAAATCTGCTTCCGCCAGGGGCGCATATCCCAGTATTTCAGCGTAGAGCCGGTAATACCGTACCACCTCGTAAGTCGTTTCGGCAATAAAAGCCCGGTCGCGGCTGCCGGCTTTGGGATTTTGCCGCAGGGTATATTCAATCACCTTATCGGCATAACGACCTTCCTGGAAAATCGCGAACAGGGCCTGCGCCGCGGCGCGCAGCAGCAAGGGGTGTAAATTTATAGCGACTTGATCCGGCATGCCGTTTTACTTTTTGCGCACCGTGCCAAAGGCGTCGAGCATTTTTGCGTAGAGCCGGTCATGTTGGGCTTTGGGGTAATGCGCATTCAGCACCAGCGAAACGTCCTGAAACGGCCGGGCGAACATGAGGGAATACACCACCTCCGCGTCTTCTCCGGCCACCGGAGCGAATTCCAGCAAGATCAGCAGGCCTTTCACGCCGCCAATTTCCACCGCCGATTTTTCCAGAACGGTTTGCCCCTCTTCCGAGGCGATGGCTTTCAGGTCTTCTTCCATTTGAGAATATGGCACAGGCGTAGCCATGCAGATCACTTTGGCGCCGGTAGCGGGTTCTTCCCACCCGGATGCCCCCGGCATGGCTTCAAA
>CALEYM010000886.1 GCA_937926185.1 uncultured Bacteroidota bacterium
ATGCCGCCACCGACGATGAGCGGTATGGAAATGGCGCCGCGCACGGCTTCGATCATGTGTTCCGGCACGGGATTCAGGGCGCCCGAACCGGCCTCGAGGTAGATCGTTTTTAAACCCAGCATTTCGCCGGCGAGCGCGGTGCATACGGCTATGTCGGTTTTTCCGGCCGGGATCGGATAGGTGTTCGACATGTATTGCACAGCAGTCTGCACGCCGCCGTCGATCAGCATATAGCCGGTGGAGATCACTTCGAGGGGCGACATTTTCAGAAAAGGCGCCGCGATGACGTGCTGTCCGATCAGCAATTCGGGGTTTCGCCCGCTGATGAGGGAAAGGAACAAAATGGCGTCGGCCTTGTAACTGAGTTGGAAAGAATTGCCCGGAAACAATACCAGCGGTATGTCGCAACGTTGCCGGATACCCGACAGCACCTCGTCGAGCATATTGTTCACGACCAGGCTGCCGCCGATGAAAAAGTAATGCACCCCACATTCGATGCCCAGGTTCAGCAGCTCTTCCAGCCGCTGCAGCCGCGGCCTGTCGGGATCGATCAAAACGGCTAAGCGTTTTTCGCCGCGTTGTTTCGCCGCGGTTAAGTTTTCGTACAGGCGCATAATTAAAACGAGGTTTTCGGGTTTCGGGTTAGCGGGTTTCGGGTTGGTTAGCCCTTGGCATTTTGATAAATTGAAATGGCATTTCACATCTCAACGTGAGTAACCGGGCTTAAAACCAACCCGTAACCCGTTAACCCGTAACCCGAAAACCTCTTTTAAGCTAAATTCCGGTGGCTGTCCAGCTTCAACAGCACTCCGATCATCAGGGTAAAACCGATGAGCGAAGAACCGCCATAGCTGATAAACGGCAGGGGAATACCGATGATGGGAAAAACGCCCATCGTCATCCCTATATTCACAATGAAGTGCACAAAGATCACCCCGGCAACGCCATAAGCGTACACCCTGGAAAAATTGGAGCGCTGTCGTTCGGCCAGCTGCGTGATACGGTAGAGCAACACGGCAAAAAGCCCGATCACGCCCAACACGCCGACAAAACCGTGTTCTTCTCCGACAGTGCAAAAAATAAAATCGGTGCTCTGTTCCGGCACGTATTTGAGTTTGGTCATATTGCCCTGCAGAGGGCCTTTACCCATAAAGCCGCCCGAACCGATGGCCATTTTGGAATGTAGCAGATTGTACGCGGATCCGCGCGCGTCGGCGCCCGCTTCCGAGGGATGGAGCCAGATACGGATGCGTTGCTGCTGGTGCGGCGCCATCAGCGAATAGGCATAACCGGACAAAAAAGTCAATCCGCAAGCCAGTGTGAGGAGCAGCAGCTGAAACTGCAGGCGACGTTGGATCAGGCTGTTTTTCCGGATATAGCCCGAAAGAAAAACGACAATAAAGAGCGTCAATGGCAATATCGTCACAAATGCTGTTTCTATGGCTGGCAATGCCCCGGCCGCGGCAGTTGCCTGCTCATCGGATATGCCCGCGGTATCCGGGTTACTCATAAAACCGGAGGAAGCCCTTGACGCAAGGCCTGTAAATGTTTTCAACAGCCACCGGCTCAATTCGGGCCACCAAAGCATGGTCGGTATCACCAGTCCAAAGGCAATCCACCAGGGACGCGTATTGCGAAACTCCCGGATAAGCCGGTAAGTCAACACCATCAGGAGCGTGGCTGCCACATAAGGCCAGGGGAACATCAAACCCAAAATCAGCATCAGTGCCGTGCCAAATCCCAACAAATACCAACCGGTGGGCAGCCCCTCCCGGTAGAGTACCAGCATGAATGAAAAAAACACCAGGGCCGATCCCGTGTCTTTTTGCAGCAGGATGATGGCCAGGGGCAACAAAAACAAACCGAACGCATATAGCCGGGTTTTCGCATCCCGAAGCGAAATGCCGGTGGAACTGAGATAGCCGGCTATCGCCAGACAGGTAGTGAATTTGGCAATCTCGGAAGGTTGGAACGAAAAACCGCCGAACTGATACCAGGCATTTGCGCCGTTTACTTCCCGGCCCAACACCAGGGTGCCGGCCAGCAAAACCAGTGAAAACAGATAAACCGGCATGGCAAAGGTGCGCCAGAACGCCCAATCGGTCATTTGTATAAAAAACAAAATGACCATGCATAGAACGATAAAAATCAATTGTTTGCCGGCTAAATTATCCAAATTGAAAATGGCGGCGGATACGCCGGGCTGATAATTGACGGCGTATATCATCACCCAACCTACGACGACAAGGGCGACGTAACAGGTCAGGGTGGTATAATCCATCTCCCCGACTCCCGTGGTTGTTTTTTTTGATCCTCGCATGGTCACTTTGCTGCCCTTTTGATCAATTTTGCCGTTATTCCAAAAAATTGCGCGGGTGAATATTTGGGTCCTTGGCGGGATATGCGCCAGGGTAACTGTCCTTAATTTCAGATAAAAATGACATGGCTTCCTGCCGGGTGTGAAAAGCGCCGACCCGTAATTTGTAATACGGTTTTTCGTGTACCCATTCGGCGGGAATGGCCGGATACAGGTTTAAAAACTGGTATTTACCCGCTTCGATCTTTTGCCGGTCGGTGGTAGACAGGATTTGCAGGCGCCAGCCTTCTATACGCGGATTGGCGCGGTTCTGGTTTACCCAGGTTTTTACCAGCTGTTCAATGGCAGGATCAATATTCAGCTGAACCTCCTGCGCGCGCGAAAACGCCGGCAAAACGGCCATGAATAATATAACCCAAATGGAGTGTCGCATAATCCTTACTTAAAAACTAAACCATCTAAACCCCTCTAAACCATCTAAACCCCTCTAAACCTTTATAAACCATCTAAACCTTTATAAACCATCTAAACCTTTATAAACCCCATAAACCTTTATAAACCCCATAAACCATCTAAACCCCTCATAAACCCTCATAAACCTTCTACCAACGCTACCCCGGCAGAAGTACCCAGCCGGTCGGCGCCGGCCAGCAAAAGCGCTTCCGCGGTTTCGCGGGTACGGATACCGCCTGCCGCTTTGATTTTCATATCGTTGCCGGCCAGGGCTTTTAAGGTTTTTACCATTTCCACCGTGGCCGGGAAGCCGTGAAAACCGGTGCCGGTTTTCAGGTAATGCATGCCAAGCTCTTTGGCGATAGCCGCTACCCGCCCAATTTCTTCGGCTGTGAGCAGCCCACATTCCAGGATCAGTTTGGACGTCCGGCCCCGCATGTGCGTGGCGCGGGCGATGCTGTCAATATCGTGATGGACATGATTCCAGTTCTGGCTTTTTACCGCCGCGATGTTAACAACGGCGTCGATGTCGTCCACGCCTTCATCTACGGCTCGTTTGATTTCTTCACTTTTTGCCGCGATGGCTACATATCCCATCGGAAAGCCGACTACAGTGGCCACCCGTACTTTCGTATCTTCGCCTAAAACACGTTTGGCGTCGCGCACGTAAAACGGCGGAATACACACGGCGGCAAACTGGTATTGCAGGGCTTCTTCACAAAGACGGCGCACATCCTGCAGGCTGCAATCAGGTTTCAGCAGCGTGTGTTCAATAAATCCGGCTAATTCTGGCATCAGATTTCAGTAATAAATTTTGCGGCGCCAAAAATAGGGCGCCTCGCGGCATAAGCAGTAAGATAATCTTGTTAAAATGGTAAAATGCCTCCAAGTGGCTAAGCGCGTCCGGCGTCCGCACCGGCAGTATTAAAAAAAGCAAGCCTTCCCGCATGGTTCAACACGGGAAGGCTTAACGCTCTCATTTCGTTTTCCATCGCAAATATAGTAGTTAAGTCTTTCAATATTGCTTAAAATCTGATTATAATTTTGCGATAAAATGAACACTTAACATTTGAACTGCAAACTTTAGCGATAATTCGCGACATCGACCGTGATTTACACATATATTGTTGGCAATTTTGCTTCTGCAAAACTTTATGTTTATAAATTTCTTCCACCCGTCTGAATCTTTCCCTATCTTTGCGCATTTCGGGATTTCGCCAACCAAACCGTTTCCCATACTGTTTATCCGCGCGTTATGGCCAAGGTAAAAACACAAAAACCACCGCACCGGGCAACCGGCGCTTCCGACATCCCCACGTCGCCTGAATCAGCTTCCGCACAGGAATTTATCGAGGTTGTCGGCGCGCGCGTACACAACCTGAAAAATGTAGACGTTCGGATTCCCAGAAACAAGCTCGTGGTCATTACCGGCGTGAGCGGATCGGGTAAAAGTTCCCTGGCCTTCGATACGATCTATGCAGAAGGGCAAAGAAGGTTTATGGAAACCCTGTCCAGCTACGCGCGCCAGTTTATCGGCGAAATGGAGCGCCCCGACGTGGAGCAGATCAACGGTCTCAGCCCTGTCATCAGCATCGAACAAAAAACAACCGGGCGGAACCCCCGCTCCACGGTGGGTACTGTCACCGAGGTGTACGATTTTCTGCGCTTGTTGTTTGCGCGCGCCGGCGAGGCATATTCCTACGTTACCGGGGAAAAAATGGTAAAATTTACCGAGGAGCAGATCGTTCAGCATATTTCGGAGCACTATGCCGGCCAAAAAATCATCCTGCTGGCGCCGGTGGTGCGTTCCCGAAAAGGCCACTACCGGGAATTGTTCGAACAAATCCGTAAACAAGGCTACACCAAAGTCAGGGTAGACGGTGAGATTATTGACATCGCCCCGGGCATGCAGGTAGACCGATATAAAATACACGACATCGAGATCGTAGTGGACCGCCTCAAAGCCGGTGAAGAACACCGCGAACGGCTCAATGATTCCGTAAAAACCGCTCTCCGTCTCGGCGACGGCATGATGCAGATAGCCGGTCACGACCCCGAACCCGGCGTTGCAGCGGGCGGGAGCGGGGTTTATTCCAAACGCCTGATGTGCCCCGTATCGGGCATTTCCTACGAAGAACCCTCACCCAACACCTTTTCCTTCAATTCACCCTACGGCATGTGTCCGCATTGCAAGGGCCTGGGTGAAATTCACGAGGTGGACATGGCCCGGGTAATGCCCGACAATGCCAAGAGTATCAACGATGTAGCCATTGTACCCTTGGGCGAAGTGCGGGAAAATTTCACCTTCAAACAACTGCGCGCCATCGCCAAAAAATACAAGTTCTCCTTTTCTACCCCGGTGAAAGACATCCCGGAAGAAGCGCTGAACATCATGCTGTATGGCGGCGACGAAACTTTCGACGTCACCATGACCTGGGGCGGCGACGAGTGGAGCTACAACCTGGCTGCCGAAGGTATCGTCAATATGCTCAAACGCTGGTACGCGGACAGTTCCAGCGAAAAAATCCGTCAATGGGCCGAAGATTTTATGACCGTGGCCGTTTGTCCCGAATGTACCGGCGCCCGCCTCAAAAAGGAAAGCCTCTGGTTTAAGGTCGCAGACAAAAATATAGCTGAACTGGCCGAATTCGACCTCAATCAACTGTACAGCTGGATTCAAAAGGCCGACAACGCCATGAGCGATCGCCAACGCGCCATCGCCAAGGACGTGTTGAAAGAAATTCGCTTCCGCCTGCACTTTTTGCTCCAGGTGGGACTCGACTACCTGGCGCTCAACCGCCCGGCCCGCACCCTATCCGGCGGCGAAAGCCAGCGCATCCGACTGGCTACACAGATCGGCTCCCAACTCACCGGCATCACCTACATCCTCGACGAGCCGAGCATCGGCCTGCATCAACGCGACAACCACCGCCTGATCGACGCGCTTAAAAACCTGCGCGACATCGGCAACACCGTGCTCGTGGTGGAACACGACCGCGACATCATGCTCGAATCGGACTACCTCATCGACCTCGGACCCGGCGCCGGCAAACTCGGCGGCGAAGTAGTAGACATCGGTACGCCGGCCGAATATATGCGCAACAGTACGCTCACTTCCGACTACCTCAGCGGGCGCCGCAGGATCAATATTCCCAAAGCCCGCCGGCCCGGATCGGGCCAACAACTGGTTTTATCCGGCGCAACCGGCCATAATTTACGAGATGTAACGCTCCACCTGCCGCTGGGCGCCTTTGTCTGCATCACCGGGGTGAGCGGTTCCGGCAAGTCAAGCCTCATCAATGAAACGCTGTACCCCATCCTGCAGCAACATTTTTACAAAAGCCTCAAACGCCCGCTACCCTACCGGCAAATAGAGGGTCTCGATCTCGTGGACAAAGTCATCGAGATCGACCAAAGCCCCATTGGCCGCACGCCGCGGTCTAACCCTGCCACCTATACCAACGTATTCGGCGACATCCGAAAATTGTTTGCCGATACGCCGGAGGCCAAAATCCGGGGCTATGCGCCCGGCCGCTTCTCCTTCAACGTGAAAGGCGGCCGCTGCGAAGTGTGCGAAGGCGGCGGCATGCGCGTCATCGAAATGAACTTCCTGCCCGACGTGTCGGTGCCCTGCGAACGCTGCATGGGCCGCCGTTACAACCGCGAAACCCTCGAAGTGCTGTACAAAGGCAAAAGTATCAGCGATGTGCTCGACATGACCATCGACGAGGCCGTCGTATTTTTCGAACCCATCCCTACCATACACCGCAAACTGAAAACCCTGCAGGACGTCGGCCTGGGCTATATCACCC
Organism: uncultured Bacteroidota bacterium; assembly: GCA_937926185.1. Taxonomy (GTDB): domain Bacteria; phylum Bacteroidota; class Bacteroidia; order Chitinophagales; family Saprospiraceae; genus M3007. The sequence continues at coordinate 6,583 of CALEYM010000886.1, forward strand.
TCGGCCAGCAGGCTACCACACTCAGCGGCGGCGAAGCCCAGCGCGTAAAACTCGCCGAAGAACTCAGCAAAAAAGACACCGGCCGCACCGTCTATATCCTCGACGAACCCACCACCGGCCTGCACTTCGAAGACATCCGCCACCTGCTCGCCGTGCTGAACAAACTTGTCGAAAAAGGCAACACCGTTATCGTCATCGAACACAACCTCGACGTGATCAAAATGGCCGATTATATCGTAGACATCGGCCCCGAAGGTGGCGCCGGAGGCGGTACTATCGTGTGCGCGGGCACGCCGGAAGCGGTGGCCAGGGAGCAGAAGAGCTGGACGGGGCGGTTTTTGAAAAATGAGCTGGCAAATTTTTAAAGCGTGTATAATTCTGCCGTTTGGGTTCGGCAATAAACCGCTACTTTCGTCCCTTGAGGGCCTTGGCTTTACTTTTCAAATTTGACTTTTCAAATTTCAAATTTGACTTAAAAGTCAAAATGTCAATTTGAAATTTGAAATTTGAAAAGTCAAATTTGAAAAGTAAAGCCAACACCCCCAAGGACGAACTTATAAACACAAAACCATGAGTAATCTGGTCACCATCGCCATCGACGGGCGCCCCATCCGGGCGGAAGCCGGCCGGAATCTGGTGGATGTAGCCCGCGAAAACGGCATATTCATACCCACCTTGTGTTATTATCCCCACCTGGAACAACCCCTGGGCACCTGCCGCGCCTGCACCTGCCACCTCAACGGCAAGGCCGGTGTGGCTTGCACGGAAAAAGTGCGGGAAGGCTTGTCGGTGGAAGTGAAGACGCCGGAACTGAACGATCTGCGCAAGGCCGTGGTAGAAATGATGTTTGCCGAGGGCAATCATTTTTGCCCGGCCTGTGAAAAAAGCGGCAACTGCGACTTGCAACATATCGGCTACGAACTGGGCATCGCCGGGGCGCGATTCCCGCATCTGTTCGAAGACCGGATCACCGACTTTACGCCCACCCGCATGGTGATGGAGCATAACCGCTGCATCAAATGCCGGCGCTGTGTGGAAGAGATTTTTACCAACGACAAAAAAAGGGTATTTACTTACGTCAACCGCGGAAACGAAACCGCGGTGGGTATCGACTATGAACAGGAGGCCCGGCTGACCGATGAACAGGCCCTGAACGCCATGCGTATCTGCCCGACGGGCGCCATCATCGTACGCGGGAAAAACCTGAGCCAGCCCTTCGGCGAGCGAAAATTCGACCTTCAGTCCGTACAGGCGGAAAAAGCGTTTACCGCTGAACCGGCTGCCATAAAAAAGCGGGAAAAGAAAGTGATCGCCACGGTCTCGCTGGCCGGCTGCTTCGGCTGCCACATGTCGATGCTCGATATCGACATGGGTTTGCTGGACCTGGTGGAATTCGTGGAATTCAATAAATCGCCGCTGACCGACATCAAAAAATTCAGCAAACACTGCCACCTCGGCCTGATCGAGGGGGGGTGCTGCAATTCGGAAAACGTGGAAACCCTGCGCGAATTCCGCGAAAACTGCGACATCCTGGTGTCGGTGGGCGAATGTGCCATCTGGGGCGGCCTGCCGGCCATGCGCAATACCATTCCGCTCGGCGAATGTCTGGAAGAAGCTTACCTGAAAGCGCCGCTGAACGAACCGAACGCCGGAGTGGTGCCCTATCACGAAGACCTGCCCAAAATTCTCGACAAAGTGTACGGTTGCCAGGAAATCGTGCAGATCGATTATTTCATTCCAGGTTGTCCGCCCTCCGCCACCCATATCTGGAAAGTGGTGGAAAACCTGCTTTGGGGCGAACAACACTCCATCCTGTATTCCGAGTTCAAATACGACTGAATGACCAATAATAACCCAATGACATGAGCAAAAAAATAGTCATCGATCCCGTCACCCGGGTGGAAGGCCACGGTCGCGTAACGATCCATCTCGACGAATCGGGCGGCGTACAGGACGCGTATTTCCACATCGTCGAATTCCGGGGTTTCGAGCGATTCATACAAGGCCGGCCGTACTGGGAAGTGCCGGTGCTGGTGCAGCGTTTGTGCGGTATTTGCCCCGTGAGCCACCACCTGGCAGCCGCCAAAGCAATCGACCAGATCAACGGCGTCGACCCGGAAGACCTTTCCCCGACGGCAGAAAAATTGCGTCGCCTCCTGCATTACGGCCAGGTGTTTCAGTCGCACGCCCTGCACTTTTTCTACCTGGCTTCGCCCGATCTGTTGTTCGGATTCGACGCGCCCGCCGAAAAACGGAATATCGTGGCAGTAGCAGAAGCCAACAAAGAACTGGCGCGAAAAGGTATTCTGATGCGCAAGTTCGGGCAAGAAATCATCCAGGCCATTTCCGGTAAAAGAATTCACGGCGTGGCGGCGGTGCCGGGCGGGATGTACAAAACCTTCACCCCCGCTGAACGCGATTTTTTTCTCGACGGGCAGGAAATCCCATCGGTGGATACCATGATCGAATGGTCGCAGGAAATGCTGGAATTTATCCGCCAATACCACGACGGTCATCGCGCCCTGCTCGACGAGTTTGCCAACTACCCTTCCGGACACCTCGGACTGGTGCGGCCCGACGGCGCGCTCGACCTGTACCACGGCCTGCTGCGCGCCGTGGACAGCGAAGGCCATAAGACACTGGCCGACGTACCTACCGATACCTATACCCGGTACTTTTCGGAAGCCGTGGAAAAATGGTCGTACATGAAATTTCCCTACCTGAAACACCTGGGCCGGGAAAAAGGCTGGAACCGCGTGGGCCCGCTGGCCCGCCTCAACGTGTGCGACTCGATCCCGACCCGCATGGCCGAACAGGCCCGGCGGCAGTTGCTGCAATACACCGGACGAAAAGTGAACAACCACACCCTCTACACCCACTGGGCGCGTTTGATCGAAATGTTGCACTGCGCCGAGGTAGTGCGCGACCTGCTGCACGATCCCGGCATCTTCAGCGACGACCTGCGCCGCACGGGAAAACCGCGTTCCGAGGGCATCGGCATCATCGAAGCCCCGCGCGGCACCCTGACGCATCACTACGAAGTGGACGACAAAGGCATGATCACCCGCTGCAACCTGATCGTTTCCACCACCCACAACAACGAAGCGATGAACCGCGCCGTCCGCTGGGTGGCGCAGGAAACCCTGAGCCACCAGCCGGAGATCACCGAGGCCATGCTCAACCGCGTGGAAGTAGCCATCCGCGCCTACGACCCCTGCCTGAGCTGCGCCACCCATGCATTGGGCAAAATGCCCCTGCGGGCCGAACTGTACGACCACGAAGGCCGTTGCCTGCAAACCCGGTACCGGCATGCCTGAACCCCTGCTCATTATCGGCATTGGCAACGACAGCCGCGGCGACGACGGCCTGGGCTGGGCCTTCCTCGACGCGGTCGCCCAGGCAGTGCCGCCACCCGGCCAACTGGAATACCGCTACCAACTCCTGGTAGAAGACGCAGAATTGCTCACCCGTTTCCCGCAAGTACTCTTCGCGGATGCCAGCGAAAAACCGTTGTCCGACGGTTATTTGCTCGAACCCTGCCACCCCGATCCAGTGGCAGAACTCTTCACCCATCAGCAAACTCCGGACGCCATCCTCTGCCTCTGTCAGGAATTGTATGGTCACCGGCCGGAAGCCTGGCGCCTGCTTATTCAGGGCTATGAATGGGCTTTTGATTCAGGGCTCAGCGGGCAGGCGAGGGTAAATCTGGCAAATGCGGTAGATTTTTTTGGAGTGTGGCGGAAGAGCCTGTAGAAATGCGATAAAATCCGGTATTTTGTTGATTAAGCTTACCATACCTTTGCGCCACAAACAAACACCTGACGAATAAATGCCCACTCCATCCCACCGTAGCCAGCAGGCGCACAGCTCTCCCATCCGCAAACTCGCCGCTTATGCCGACCAGGCCAAAAAAGACGGCAAACAGGTATGGCACCTCAATATCGGCCAACCCGACATCCTTTCCCCGCGGCAGGCCCTGCAGGCCGTGAAAGAGAACGATCTGGAATTGCTGGCTTACAGCCCATCGGGCGGCACGGCGTCGTACAGGGAAAAGTTACCCCGGTATTACCACCGCATCGGCATCGATATTGCACCCGACGACATACTGGTCACCAACGGCGCCTCCGAAGCCATTTTGTTTGCTTTGCTGGCCTGCCTGGAAGCCGGCGAATCGGTACTGACGCCGGAGCCGTTTTACGCCAACTATCTGGGCTTTGCCGACATGGCAGGCGTAGATGTAAAAACATTGCCTACCCGGATCGAAAACGGGTTCGCGTTGCCCGCCGTGGAAGATTTTCACCGGGCCATCACGCCCGGAGTACGGGCTATTCTGCTGTGCAACCCGAACAACCCGACCGGTACGGTGTATCCGGAAGTCATGTTGCGCGCCCTGGCGGATGTGGCGATCGAGCGTGACCTGTTTCTGCTGGTCGACGAGGTGTACCGCGAGTTCTGCTACGGCGAAACGCCGTTTTTTTCCGCGCTGAACCTGCCCGGCCTGGAGAGGCATGTCGTGGTGCTGGATTCCATCTCCAAACGTTTCAGCGCCTGCGGAGCACGCATTGGGGCCGTGCTGACGCGCAACCGCAACTTGATGGCCACCATTCAGAAATACGCCGAAACGCGGCTCAGCCCACCGACCTACGGGCAAATTTTTGCCGAGGCCACGCTCGACACGCCGGATACCTATTTTGAAACGGTAAAATCTGAATACCAACGCCGGCGCGACCTGCTGTACCGCCGCCTGAGCGCCATGCCGGGCGTGACCTGCTACCTGCCGGAAGGGGCTTTTTACTTTTTCGCCCGATTCCCCGTGGACGATACCGACCGCTTCTGCCAATGGTTGCTGGAAGACTTCTCCTATCACAACCAAACAGTCATGCTGGCCCCAGGCTCAGGCTTTTATAGCACTCCGGGTAAGGGCGTACAGGAAGTACGGCTGGCTTATGTGCTCAACTGCGACGACCTGAACGCCGCTATGGATTGTCTCGAACGCGCCCTAGGACAATATCCCGGCCGTTCCGAAATACGTGAGCCAAATCTGGCGCCTTCCTATTCCCTGAATTGACAACCACCGGGCAACCTGAACTTCGAACTTCAACCTATTCCCTCAATTGATATATACCCGGCAAGTTGCGGCCCAGCCCTTCATAGTCCAGTCCATAACCCACGACAAAACGATTTTCAATGTCGAAACCGACATGATCTACGGCCACGGGAAATTCCGCCGCCTCGGGTTTGCGCAAAAAGGTGACGGTGCAGATAGAGGCTGGATTTTGCTGCCGCAGGTGATCCAGAAAAAAATGCAGGGTACGGCCGGTATCCACAATGTCTTCCACCACGATCAGGTGGCGGTCGCGCAGGTCTTTTTCGAGGCCCATGACCGTTTGTACCGAGCCGCTGGAGCGGGTGCCCGTGTAGGAGCTCAGTTTGACGAAACCGACCTCGCAATTGCCGTCGAAAGCGCGCATCAGGTCGGAGGCAAAAACGAAAGCGCCGCTTAAAATGCTGATAAACAGGGGCGTTTTATCTTTATACCGCTCGGTAAGTTCGGCGCCCAGTTCCCGGACGCGTTCCTGCACCTGCTTTTCCGTGTATAATGTGACGAACATCAGGTCGTGCAGTTGCACGTGATCGCTCGGGTTTGTATAGGTTTCCATGCAAAGCAAGTTTTGTGCGGCAAATATCAAGATTAGAAAGGGGAAATCCCCGGTTCACCACAATGTTTTACTTTCGCCACCGTCCACCGTCAACCGTCAACCGTCCATGCTCCTCTCCCACCACCACCCCGACCGCCGCGAAGCCGGCTGCGATGAAGCCGGACGCGGCTGTCTGGCCGGGCCGGTGTTTGCCGCGGCGGTGATCCTGCCCGTTGATTTTCAACATCCTTTGCTCAACGATTCCAAACAACTCACGGAAAAACAACGCGATGAACTGCGCCTGGTGGTAGAACGGGAGGCCCTGTCCTGGTGCGTGGCGCAGGCCACGGCGGAAGAGATCGACCGGATCAACATCCTTCAGGCCTCCTATCTGGCCATGCACCGCGCATTGGACGGCCTTGCCCAACGCCCCGAATTTATCCTGGTAGACGGCAACCGCTTTCGCGCTTATGCGGCCGTCCCGCACCTTTGCGTGGTGAAAGGCGACGGCAAATACGCCTCCATTGCCGCCGCATCTATCCTGGCCAAAACCCACCGCGACGAGGAGATGTGCCGCCTGGCCGCGCTTTTTCCGGCCTACGACTGGCCGGGCAACAAGGGCTACCCCACCGCCGCCCACCGTGAGGCCATCCGCCGGCATGGGCTTACGCCACACCACCGGCGCTCTTTTCGGCAACTGCCTGAGGGGGAGCAAATGTGTTTGTTTTGATTTGGGTTTAGAGAGTTTAGAGAGTTTAGAGAGTTTAGAGGGTTTAGAATTTTCATTCTGATCAAAATTGACGGTAGGTGGTATAATTGTGCATGAATATCTGCGCCATCGTCCTCGCCGCCGGCCTTTCCAGCCGCATGGGGGCAGTGAACAAACTTTTTTTGCCTTTCGGCAAACAAACGGTGCTGGAAACCACGCTCGAGCAAATCGGGGCTGCCGGCTTAAGAGAAGTTTTAGTAGTTGCCGGACATGAGCAGGAACGGGTGAGTGACTTGCTTCAAAACACACCGTACAAGTTGGTCGAAAATCCGGACTATCGCCAGGGCATGAGCACCTCTATAAAAGCCGGTGTGGCAGCTGCCCGGCCGGATGCCGCGGGTTTTATGATCTGCCTGGCCGATATGCCGTTGATCAGTGGCGAGGAATATCGTTTGTTGACGAAAACCCTGCTATCGGCGCTCGAAACCGACCCGATGGCTATCGTACAACCCCGCTTTCAGGAACAGGCGGGCAACCCCGTTTTATTTTCCGCACGCTACCGCGCCGCGTTGCTGGCGCTGGAGTTTCCGGAGGGCGCACGACCCATCGTGCAGGCCAACCGGGAGCATATTGTGCCGGTAAGTATGCCCACCAGCGCCGTGTTGCTCGATGCCGATACGCCGGAGGCTTACCAAATTTTACTGGATCGTTTAAAAACGGATCACTGAGCGATCTTTTTCACCCGCTCAAAATCTTCCCGCGTGGAATAGCCGTCGCCCTGATAATATTGATCCGCTTGATCCACCATCGTTTTCAGCGAGGTACCATCGGGCATTTGATAGCGAATATCGGCGCCTTTCTCGATCAGTAGCAGGCAAATACTCCAGCGATAATTCTTTGCCGCATGCACCAGCGCCGAACATGGGGTTTTATCCACGTCTATGTAAACCGTATTCGGATCAGCGCCGGCGTCGAGCAGGGCGCGCACCGTTTCCAGCGGTTGTTTATAGGCGGTAATGGCCTCGAACATTGCAGGGCGTTTAAAGTGCACATCGCGGGCGTTGGGGTCGGCGCCGTGATCGAGCAGCAGATTTACCAGTTCGGCGTTGCCGGTGGTGGCCGCCGCGTAGTGGATGGGATTTTGCAACGTGTCCCTTCGATTTATTCGGGCGCCAGCCGCAAACAACAGCCTGACGCACTCTACCTTTTCCTGCTCCCGGTAAGAAGTGTACGTCGCTTCCGACACGGCTACTTCGAGCAGGGTAGCCTCTTCCTCTCCGGCAGTATGGAGTCCGGGCGGCGGTTCCTGAAGCATCCTTTTCAGTTTTTCCACTTCGCCATTGGCGATAGCCAGGGCCATGCGTTGTTTTTGCTCGTCTTTGAACCACGGCGTACCGTCCTGATTATACCCCGGCGGTTTTTGGTTCATGCGGTTTTTGACTTTAATCCACACCGTGTCCAGTTTTATCAAAGCGAAAGGCAATAAAATCAGGATAAAGGCGGCGTATTTGGTTTGTTTGTAGGGCAGCAGGTTGAGAATGACCAAAACCACCAGGGCGATGATGGCCAGGTAATAGATGGCCTGACCCATGCCGCGGCCCGCGGCGTCGCCGCCCTTGGTGGGCGTTAGGGTTTCCAACAGCACCAGGTAGCCCAGTACGGCAATGACGATCCAGTTGATGACAGTAACTATTTTGAGCATCATTCTATAAAATTATCTAAGCAAATAAGGCTATTTTTTGGTAAACGCCTCGATAAGTTTCAGCAAATTCTCCCGGTTTTTTGCTTTTTTGATAAAATCCGGAAGCCGGCTGACCATGGCCGTATTTTTCCGGATGGTGTTTCGGGGGGCAATACCGCGTTCGCGCAGTTTGGCCGCGACATAGGCCCGCAGGGTTTCGAGGTGTTCGTAGTTGTACGCCCAGAACAGTTCGCCGCGAAAATCGTCCTGCAACCACAGTGGCAGGCCGAACACGGGGTCGGTTTTACGGCCCTTGTCGAAATAGTGGCGGGTGATGCTGGCTTCGTATTCGCAACTGTCGCCGCACTGGTCGCAATGCAGCGTCAGTTTTTTCCATTGCCCGTCCCAGGGTGCGCTGCGAAACAACTGGTTATGGCAATCGCGGCACTTTACCTGCACGGCAGCCGTGACGGCGCCGTACCAATGTCCGGCTTCTTCCGCGTGAAAGCAGGCCGGGCAGGTAAGGCGCTTGTCCGCATTAATGTGGGCTTTCGCATTGCATTTGGGGCAATGCACTACAAAATGATCCGCAAAATCGGCCGGGGTATCGCCGGAGTCGGCAAAACGGTTGTCTGTATTCATGGCATTCATTATCTCCAGTCTCGTATAAACATAAATATACCTTGTACATTCGTAAGTGCTGTTATTCCGCCTTACGCCTCTAATCTTTTCAAAATTTTACGCCCGCGGCTTTTGAACGCCGCCGTTCCGTGTTCAAAGTTATCCTCGATAATGAGCCGCAATTCAGGCTTCAGTTCGGGTATTTTCCGGCAAATTTTTTCCAAAACCGTCATGGAAAAGGCCCGGACGGCGATGGCCTCCCGCGGATCGGCGAGAAACTGAAAACAAATGTCGGCCAGATCGTCTACGATACTATCAGGAATATCGATGTCCTCCAGCAGGCGCACCACGTTGCGTTTTACGGCGTCGTGTATGCCCGGTTCGCGCATTTTGGCCACCATGCGCGGCAACCAGGGCTTCAACAGCAAAGGCGATTTTTGGGCTACCTGGCTCAATACCCAGGCCGAACGCTGGCAAAGCCGGTAATCACTGCCGAGAAAAATGTTCATCAGGGCGGTAAAACGCTCCGCATCGTGACCGATCCAGGCAGCCAGGCGCAGCGCCTGGGGTTTGGAGTGTTCCAGGTGGAGCTGTTCGGTGAGGAAATCTACAGGCATGGTGGTGGCGTAAAAAGTACGAAATAAACAAACGCGAATTTGTACATTTTGTCGATTTGAATTCAGATTTATGCATCTTACAGCACCCAATTTTGACATTGGTGCACGAAATACATAATACAAACGATTTTAGAACGTAATTTTATCCGTTAATAAAATTAAAGTTATGGCAAAATACACACTTACCGTCAACGGCATCAAACACCAGGTAGAGGCTGATCCCGATACGCCCCTGCTTTGGGCCATTCGCGACCTCGTGGGCCTGACCGGCACCAAATTCGGCTGCGGCATGGCGCTTTGCGGCGCCTGCACCGTGCACATCAACGATCAGCCCGTGCGTTCCTGCTCTACGCCGGTCTCCACGGTAAAAGCGTCGCAGCGTATCACCACCATCGAAGGACTTTCTTCCGATACCAGCCATCCGGTGCAACAAGCCTGGATCGCCGAACAGGTACCGCAATGCGGCTATTGCCAAAGCGGCCAGATCATGTCGGCCGTGGCGCTGCTGCGCGCCAACCCCAGCCCTTCCGATGCGGATATCGACAATTATATGTCGGCCAATTTGTGCCGCTGCGGCACCTACCCGCGCATTCGGAAAGCCATTCATCGTGCTGCCGCCATGATGCGCGACAATTCCGGTGGAAAAAAATAATTCATAATGGTTTGCGAAATAGTTAGGTTGTCGGGTTAATTCTCCCCGATCCGTCAACCCGCAACCCGTCAACCTTAATTTATTTATGTCAACATATACCACATCGCGACGCGAATTTCTGAAAGTCGCTTCTGCCGCCGGCGCCTTTCTGGCCATAGGCTCCAGCCCTACCGGACGGTTGTTTGCCGCCACCCTGGGCCTTTCATCGGAAGAAAACACCGGCGACGGGAGTGAAACGGAACTCAACAATTTTATCCTGATCACACCGGATAATAAAATAACCCTGTTCAATCCCCGGCCGGAAATGGGACAGGGCACCTGGCAATCGATGCCGGCGCTCATCGCCGAAGAACTGGAGCTTAGCCTCGACGAGGTGGACATCCGCATGACCGCCGGCGCCAAACGGCACGGCCCGCAAGGGGTGGGCGGCTCGGCTTCGGTGCGGGAAAGTTGGACCCCGCTCCGTAAGGTTGGCGCCGCGGCACGCGAAATGCTGACTACCGCGGCCGCTAATCGATGGAGCGTGCCGGCCGGCGAATGTTACGCCGCCGGCCGGAAAATCCACCACCGGCCCTCGGGCAAATCTTTGACTTACGGCGAACTGGTGGCGGATGCATCCAAACTGGAAGTGCCAAAGGAACCCAAACTCAAAGACCCCCGGGATTTTAAAATCCTCGGCAAACCAATGCCCCGGCCCGATATTCCTTCCAAGGTAAACGGCCAGGCGATATTCGGCCTCGATGCAACCGTGCCGGGCATGTTGTATGCCAGCGTGCAACATTGTCCGGTTATCCACGGGAAAATCAGACAATTCAACGCGGAAGCCGTGGCAGCCATGCCGGGCGTGAAACACGTGATCAAAACCGAGCGCAAGATGCCGCACAAGGCGGTGGAAGCGGTGGCCGTGGTGGCTACCTCGTACTGGGCGGCTTTAAAAGCCCGCCGGGCCCTCGAAATCGAATGGGACAATACCGGCTACGAAAACATCTCGACAGATGATTATTTCGCTGCCACCCGCGAAAAAGTAGCCAAACAGGACGGGAACGACTACTCCGACACCGTGGGCAACGTTAAAACCGCCCTCGCTTCGGCGGCTAAAACGCTGGAAGCCCAATACGAAACCCCTTTTGCCAGTCATGCACAAATAGAACCGATGACGGCCCTTGCCTGGGTGCAGGGCGACCGGGTGGAAATCTGGGTAGCCGCACAGTCATCTACCGATGTGATCGGCGATGTATCCGACTACCTGAAAATACCGAGGGAAAATGTCAAGGTCAATGTCCTTTTCATGGGCGGCTCCTTCGGGCGTAAAGGATATAATGATTTTGTACTGGAAACCGTACACATCGCCAAACAAGTCGATGCCCCGGTCAAGATGATCTGGACCCGCGAAGACGATTTCAGCAACGGCCCCTACCGCCCCGGCATGGTCAACGCCCTGAAAGGCGGTCTCGACGCCAGGGGCAAGGTCGTCGCCTGGGAACATAAGGTGGCCGGCGCCTCTATCGGTCACCAGGCTTTTGGCGACAACCTGAGCGGAAAACCCGACGGCTGGGCAGCAGAAACGATCGACCGGGAAACCAGCCCGTACGACATCCCGAATCGCCGGCAGGCCCATGTGCACCACCCCACCGATATTCCCATCGTCTGGTGGCGTTCGGTCTATTCCTCCACCAACGCCTTCGCGCAAGAGAGTTTTATAGATGAAATGGCGCACGCCGCGGGGAAGGACCCCCTCGATTTTCGCCTTGAAATGCTGCAGCATTCGCCGCGCTGGGTGGCGCTGCTGAATAAATTAGCCGAACTATCGGACTATCGGCGCCAACGCGCCGCGGGCAAAGCCGTGGGTATTGCCATCGCCCACTCGTTCGGCAGCACGGCTGCTTTCGCCGTTACCGTTTCAAAAAAAGGCAATGGCGTCGGCATCGATCGCGTGGTGTGTGCCATCGACTGCGGCATGACGGTCAATCCCGATAACGTGCGGGCCCAGTCGGAAGGCAACGTAGCCATGGCGCTGGCTGCTGCCGTCAAACCCGGCATCACCTTCGTGGATGGAGAAGCGCAGGAAACCAACTACCACCAGTATCCCATGCCCACCATCCGGGAAATGCCGGATGTCGAAGTGCATATTATGGAAAACCAGGAAAAACCGGGCGGCGTGGGCGAGCCCGCGTTGCCGCCTTTCGCGCCCGCCCTGTTCAACGCCGTGTTCCTGGCCACGGGAAAAAGAATCCGAAACTTGCCGGTGGATTTGGACAACCTGACCTAAATCGCACCGGGAAAAAGTAAAGCATGAAAAGTGTGTTTTTTGTCATCCTGTTCACCGGTTTGCTGAATACCGCCAATGCCTGGCAAGCCGTATCCCATGATTTTCCCGAACCTGAAGATACCCGCAGTAGGCCGGTGTTACACCAGTCCCGCCGGGCCTGGAAAACCGGCAGTGTATTTGCCAGCAACCGCTTCCCGGGCGCCCGGCTCAATGATTTTCGCAGAGTGGACGACAGCACTTACCGGGCGGTGATCCTGCCGGAAAACAAACCGGTCAACAAAAGCCCCTGGTACGCTTTCAAACTGTGGTCGGCCAAAAAACAAACCATCCGGCTGATCCTCGACTACGACTATGCCGACCACCGGTATTTCCCCAAGATCAGCCAAAACGGCAAGGACTGGGCGCCGCTCGACAGCGTCCGCTTTTCGATGCACAGCAAACAGGACGCCCTGCTCCGGCTCGATCTGGGGCCCGATACCCTGTGGGTAGCCGCCCAGCCCGTCGTTTCCTCGGCCGATGTGGCCGACTGGTGCGTGATGCAAAGCCGGCACCCCGACGTCCGCCAGGAAATATTTGGGAAAAGTCGCCTGGGCCGCCCGCTCCGCATGCTCGACATCGGCCAGGGTCCGGTCAAACAGAAACAGGTGGTTGCGCTGCTGTGCCGCCAGCATCCGCCGGAAGTGACCGGCTGGTTCGCAATGCAGCACTTTATCGATGAGTTGTTGTCGGACAGCGAATTGGCGCTTGCTTTTCGGAAACAATTCCGCGTACTGGTTTTTCCGCTCGTCAACCCCGACGGCGTTGACCTCGGCTTCTGGCGCCACAATGCCGGCGGCGTCGACCTCAACCGCGACTGGGCCTATTACCGCCAGCCCGAAACCCGGCAGGTAGCCAATAAAATCGTACACGAAGTGCAAAAACACGAGGCTACACTCGTACTCGGATTCGACTTCCATTCCACCTTTGAAGACATTTTTTACACCGGCGACGAAACGGAAAACCCGCCGGTATTGCCCGGCCTCAAAGACGCCTGGCTGGCCGGCATGAAAACGGCCCTGCCCGGTTTCGAGTTTGAAGAAGATGCGGCCCCCGAGGGCAAACCGGTGTCTAAATCGTGGTTCCTCGCGCAGTTCGACGCCACCGGCGTTACCTACGAGATCGGCGACAATACGCCGCCTGAAATGATTGAACAAAAAGGGCGCGTGTCGGCAAAGGTGATGATGGAATTATTGTTGAATACCCGTTGATTCCGGCCCTATTATTGCAGCACTTTTTTATCAGATAATCCCATTATGCGGATTTTGATAAAAAGGTGAACGAATACAGGCAGTACAGACGTTTAAATGCCATGGCTATACGCACGCAATTCCGGCGTGTCATTCGTTTTCCGCGCATGATGCTTTGGGCCTTTCTGATGGAAGGGCTGGAAACCAAACACATGGTTCATGTGTATGTCCGGTACGGTCGCGGCAAACTTTTTTTTACCAAAACCAACCAGCCGACCACCGAAGAATTGCAACGGGCCAAAGAACAACTAAAAGACCTCCCCCGTTTCTTGCCTTTTTTTATCATCGTCATGGTGCCGGCGCCCGGCGTCACCGAAGGTTATGCGTTACTGGCCATAACCCTGGAAAAATGGCTGGGACAACGCATCAGCCTGCTGCCAAGCCAGTTCCGGAAATTGTTTCAGGGGAATTAGTTCGAAGTTTGATGTTCAAAGTTTGAAGAGCAGGGTCAAAATCCTCAAAATAAACCAGTCGCCACGGCCTTTTGTGCGAGGTATGTTGCGACAAACCTGAATTATGTTCTTCAATCCGGCGGCTAAGGTTAGAAGTAAAGCCGATATAAAATGATGCATCGACGTCAGACTGCAAGATGTAGGTGTAAAATACCATCGCCGGAAAAGGAAAATAAAAAAAGCCCGGACAAAATCTTGTCTGGGCTCTTGTCCCGAGTACTCGGGAGGACTCGAACCCGTCCCGAGGCCTCGGGACCGTGACAGGGCGGCATTCTAATCGTTTAGGGATTGCATAAGCCGAAAAATAAACTCCCGGCTTTTCATTTTTTTTAAAAACAGTTCGCGCTTGAGAGCGTCCGTTTTTGAGTCAAAATCTTCAAAATAAACCAGTCGCCACGGCCTTTTGTGCGAGGTATGTTGCGACAAACCTG
>CALEYM010000887.1 GCA_937926185.1 uncultured Bacteroidota bacterium
GGCAAAATCCGGAAACGGATCTGGTAGACCCCCGGTATATTACCATCAAAGGCGCGCGGGCGAACAACCTGCGGAACGTGGATTTGAAAATCCCCAAAAACAAACTGGTGGTGGTCACTGGAGTGTCCGGCTCAGGTAAGTCGAGCATTACCATGGACACCCTTTATGCCGAGGGGCAGCGTCGCTACGTGGAGAGTTTATCGAGCTATGCCCGCCAATTTCTGGGGCGCATGAAAAAGCCGGACGTGGACTATATCCGCGGAATATGCCCTGCTATTGCCATCGAACAACGCGTGACCACCGGAAACACCCGCTCCACCGTGGGCAGTATGACGGAAGTATACGACTTCCTGCGACTACTTTTCGCCCGTGTGGGCAAATTTTACTCGCCCCTCAGCGGCGAAGTGGTGAAAAAACACGAGGTGAGCGACGTTATCGACTTTATAAAAAGCCAACCCGACGGCGCCCGCGGCATGGTGCTGATCCCTTTCAGCCAAAAATACAAAGAACGCACGCTCGAACAGGAATTAAACCTTTTGTTGCAAAAAGGATACACCCGCGTACATTTTAACGGGGAAATATTGCGGATAGAGGACCTCCTCGGCGAAACCCCACCCCCCGCCCCTCCCCTGAAGGGGAGGGGAGACGCGGCGTCCTCTACGTCTCCCCTCCCCTTCAGGGGAGGGGCGGGGGGTGGGGTTGGAGGGGCCGCGGGTGGGGTTTTCGACATCACCGAAAAAGCATACCAATTCCGCGAACTGGGCCTCACGGTACTGATCGACCGCTTTTCGGTGCAACACACCGACGAAAGCGAATGGATGCGCCTGGCCGACTCGGTGAACACCGCGTTTTACGAAAGCGAGGGCGAGTGCTGGATCGAGGTAGTGAGCCCCAACCCGATGTTCCGGCAGTTCAACAACCGCTTCGAACTCGACGGCATCGAATTCCCCGAACCAACGCCGCAGTTGTTCAACTACAACAACCCTTACGGCGCCTGCCCTACCTGCGAGGGCTACGGGCGCATCCTTGGCATCGACCCTGATAAAGTGGTACCCGACAAAACCAAATCGGTGTACGACGGCGCCGTTGCCCCCTGGAAAGGCGAGAAATACGGCGAGTGGCTGAACGCTTTTTTACAGCATGCCCATCAGTTCGAATTCCCGGTGCATAAACCATTTGAAAAACTGGACAAAAACGAACAAAAGCTCCTCTGGACGGGCAACGAATGGTTTCAGGGCATCAACGCTTTTTTCCAGGAACTGGAAAGCAAGACCTATAAAATACAGAACCGGGTCACACTGGCCCGCTACCGGGGCCGCACGGTGTGCCCCAGCTGCGAAGGCGGACGGCTGCGCAGCGAGGCGCTCTGCGTGAAAATCGGCGGGAAGAATATTTCCGAACTCACCGATATACCGCTGGACGAAGTGCTGGATTTTTTTGAACACATCCAATGGACCGACCACGAGCAGGCCATCGCCAAACGCCTGCTGGTGGAAATACACGGCCGGCTGCGCTTTATGGTGGAACTGGGCCTGGGCTATCTCACGCTCGACCGGATTTCCAATACCCTGAGCGGCGGCGAAACCCAGCGGATTCACCTCACCCGCACGCTCGGCAGTAATCTCACCGCCTCCATGTACCTGCTCGACGAACCCTCCGTGGGGCTGCATCCCCGCGATACGGGCCGGCTGGTGCAGGTGCTCAAAAACCTTCGCGACCTGGGCAATACCGTGGTGGTAGTGGAGCACGAAGAAGAAATGATCAAAAACGCTGACTTTTTGGTGGACATGGGCCCCGAAGCCGGCGTACACGGCGGCCAGGTAGTGTTTGCCGGTAACTATGCCGACATCGACACCGCCGCGCCGGAAAGCCTTACTGCCCGCTACATGTCGGGCGCCATGCAAATACCCACACCGGTCGTTCGCCGCAAATCGGCCGATTTTATCCGGATCAAAGGCGCGCGGCAGCACAACCTCAAACATATCGACGCGCGCATCCCACTGCACAGTCTCACCGTGGTGAGCGGGGTAAGTGGGTCGGGCAAAACCACCCTGGTACGCGACATCCTTTACCCCGCATTGCTGCAACACCTGCCCGACAACCCCGGCAAACAACCGGGCCTTTTCGACGGCCTCGAAGGCCCGGTGAAAAAAGTGACCCGGGTGGAATTCATCAACCAAAGCCCGATCGGCAAAAGCAGCCGCTCCAACCCGGTCACCTACGTCAAAGCCTACGATGCCATCCGCGATTTGTTCGCCGGCCAGCAACTGAGCAAGATCCGGGGCTTTCAGCCCAAACACTTCAGTTTCAACGTCGACGGCGGTCGCTGCGACGCCTGCAAGGGAGAAGGCGAACAGGTGATCGAAATGCAGTTCCTCGCCGACGTACACCTCGAATGTGAAGAGTGTAAAGGCCGGCGTTTCAAACAGGAAGTGCTCGACGTGCAATACAAAGGGAAAAATATCTTCGAAGTGCTGGACATGAGCATCGAAGAAGCGATCGGTTTTTTCAAAGGACAAAAGGATATCGTCGAACGAATACAGCCTTTGAATGAGGTGGGACTGGGTTATGTGAAACTGGGACAATCCAGCAGCACCCTTTCCGGCGGCGAAGCCCAGCGCGTCAAACTGGCCTCTTTCCTGATCCGCGAAAACTCGGGCGGACACATCTTTTTTATCTTCGACGAACCCACCACGGGGCTTCATTTTCACGACATTCGCAAACTGCTGACGGCCATCGACGCCCTGGTGGAAAAAGGCCACACCGTGCTGGTGGTGGAACACAACATGGAAGTGATCAAAAACGCCGACTGGGTGATCGATCTGGGGCCCGAAGGCGGAAAGGAAGGCGGCCATCTGGTGTTTGAAGGGCAGCCCGAGGATTTGGCAAAGGTAAAGCAGAGCTTCACGGGGCGATATTTGGCGCAAAAAGTTTAGGGCTTTCAACAAGGGCCGGAGTAAAGCCTGGTTCTGCACGATAACCCCTACTTGCCGAGCAAAAACTTCCGCACCAGATTTAGCCCGTAGGTCGCTGTCAACTGGATGTTTTTTACCCGGTCGCGGCCAAAAACCTGTTTTTGGGTAACGATCCGCGACCGGTCGCCCGCGGCCATCCAAACGGTACCTACCGGCTTGTCGGGCGTACCGCCATCGGGCCCGGCAATACCGGAAACAGCGAGGGCCACATCCACATCCAGTACCTGCAGCGCGCCGGCGACCATTTCACGGACGGTTTCTTCGCTGACGGCGCCAAAACGCTCCAGCGTGTCAGGCCTGACGCCAAGCAATTTTGTTTTCAGTTCGTACGAATAACTCACGATGCTGCCGGGAAAGTAAGTGGAAGCGCCCGGCACCGAAGTGATGAGATGGGCGATATATCCTCCGGTACAACTCTCCGCGGTACCGAATTGCTTTTTTTGTTCCAGTAAAATCCGACCCACCGTTTTTTCCAGCGAATCATCATCGTAACCGTATAGCAGATCGGGAAGCAGCGCTGCCAGTTCGGCTTTTTTAGTGTCGAGCAGCACATTTAAGCGTGTTTCGGCGTCGGGCGTAAGGGCTTCTTCCCAAGTGCCGGTCAGCCGCAGGCGCACCTGACCGAGACTGGGCAGGTATGCCAGTTTGATGTTGGATGGCAGGCTGTCTTCAAATGCTTCGATCCGTTTGGCGATATTGCTTTCGCCCTCTCCGGCAGTCAGCAGGGTGCGGTGGGCAATGGGATTGCGCGGATAGCGGGCGGCCAGGCGGGGCAATACTTCATGCGTCATCAGATATTCCATTTCAAATGGAACACCCGGCAGGGAAACGTACACCTTGTCCGCCCGTTCGAACCACATACCCGGCGCGCTGCCCACCTTGTTCACCAGCAGCAGGGCTTTGTCGGGCAGGGTAGCCTGGATCACTGCCGCCCCGGGTACCGGACGGCCTATTTTGGCAAAATAGGCGCTGATGCGATCGTATGTCTCCTGGTGAAACGACATGCCCGAGCCAAAAAAGTCGGCCAGCGTTTTTTTCGTAACGTCGTCTTTGGTAGGCCCCAGCCCGCCGGTAATGAGTATGATATCGGCATACCGGGCGGCATCACGAACACCCTGCAGAATCGCTTCCGGCGTGTCGGCCACGCTGGATTTGCCGGTGACCCGGATGCCCTGCAGGTTCAGTTGCCGGCTCATCCAGGCCGAGTTGGTGTCTGTGATCTGACCGATCAGGATTTCGTCGCCTATGGTGAGTATGTGTGCGTTCATAAAGAGAGTTGGAAGGTTACTGGTTAGCCCTCTAACCTTCTAACCAGCAACCTTAAAAAAACTATTTGTTTTATTTTAAGATAAAATGATACTTATGCCAGCAAAAGCCACTTATTTTTGCTGTCGGATTACATCAAGCATGCGTTACGACGAATTTGGTTTCGAAGAAGCGGATGAGCCTGAAGCAGGGCCATCCGAACCGCATATCCCGATGCGGGAACAATTCCCCGCGCCCGGAACCGAATACATGGGCGGTTCCAGCGACGGTTGGGAATATCGCTCCGTTTTCACCGGCGCAAAATTGGCGTACACCTATCAAATGGTGAAACAATTCCTGCGGGAAGAAGGTTATGGCGACGTGCCGCTGCCGGAAACCGCGGACGAACTCCGCTTGTTCCGGCGTCCCAAAGCCGCTCAACTGCAACTGTTCGGCGAGCGGGGTTATATTCATAACCCCGTCAAAATTTTATTTTCTGACGACCCGCGCCAACGCAACACGCTGATTCTCTGTATCTATAACGAAAAAGCAGAAGGCCACCTTCTGAGATTTCACGGAGTGCTGCGCAATCCTCAATCCGCAATCCTCAATCCGCAATAAAAAAGGTAACGCCGGGTCGTGTCATTCCACGCCCGGCGCCAAACCAAACCCTTACTGTGTGTTTATTTGCTTGGGTGTTCCACGGGTAAGTACAGATAAAGACGATGTCTGGGGTAAAATGGTTGGTTGGGGTTCCCGGTTTTTTACAGGTCATAAAATCGGGTCATATTGGCATTGATGGCTGAGGGTCAATTGAAATAGAGTTTTAAGGCGTCGAGGAAGTTATCTTTCTGACCGGCAGAAACGGTGAGGGTTACGCTGTTTTGCAGCACGACGTGGCCGCCTTTTCCGCGTACGTATTTTTTAATATGCCGCAAATGGATGGTATGCGAGCGGTGAATCCGTACGAAGGCGGCTTCGGGCAACAGGTGTTCCACTTCGCGCAGGGTTTTGCACACCAGGATCTGCCGGCCGTCCAGAAAGTGCAATACCGTATAATTGCCGCTGGCTTCGAGATAGGCAATGTGTTTTACTTTTTCAAAACACATGCCTTCCATCGTGGGCAACACGATTTTTCCGGCTTTACCGCTGACGCGGGTATGCGCCCGTTCGGCTGCCGGTGGGGTGATAAAATAATCCGGCGCAATGGCAACGGAGCGGCCACCCCGTACGGGTTCGGAAGATTCCGCGGCATTTGGATACGATATGGCATTCATCATAGCAGAGCAATTTTGTAATTCGGTACAAAAGTATCGGCGCCTCCTGCCACTGCCAACCCATGTTTCATCCAAAAGTCAGGTTTCAAACATTCTTTTACTTTTTGGTGAAATGATATAAAACTGACATTTTTGTCGTTGCCGGCACATTCGTTCAGTCATTTCGTTTGCCGGCAAACCACCATGGCAAAAACGCCTTCCGAA
The DNA here is from genome assembly GCA_937926185.1 of uncultured Bacteroidota bacterium. Classification (GTDB taxonomy): domain Bacteria; phylum Bacteroidota; class Bacteroidia; order Chitinophagales; family Saprospiraceae; genus M3007. The sequence goes on from CALEYM010000887.1 coordinate 5,702, forward strand.
AAATTGTACCGCCTGATCCGCGCGCTGACGCCGCCGGAAAAGCGTTATTTCCGGCTGTTTGTGCGCGGAAAACCCGAGCGCGACAGCAAATATTTATTGTTGTTCGACACGATGGCCGGCATGGATACTTTTGATGACGAGGCATGTTGCAACATTATTTACAAAAATCAGCCCGTTGAGAGCAGGAAGTATTCCGAACTGAAAGCCTACTTATACGATCTGGTGTTGAAAAGTTTGCAATCCTATGACGAGCAAAGCTCGGTTGACTACAAGTTGAACCATCTGCTGCAAAGCGTATCGGTGTTGTTCAAACGGGGTTTTTACGACGATTGCCGGGAACTGTTGAATAAAGCAAGCAAAATCGCCCGCCAATATGAAAGTTTTGTGCATTTGCTGGAAATCGTTCGTTGGGAGAAGCACCTGGCCTATACGCGGATGGATGTGGATTTTCTCCACAAGCAATTCGAACAGCTGGAATTTGCCGAAACGCAGGCCTTGGAACAATTGCGCAATAATGCCGCTTACCGCAAATTGTTCTTTCAGGCGTACACGACCATTAAACGGGAGGCGCTGCACCGCGGCGAAGACCGGATGGCCCGTCTGCAAAAGTTGGTGCAACACGAACTCCTGACCGATCCTGACCGCGCCCTGTCGTACAAAGCGCGGGTACTGTATTACCGTACCCTGAACCTGTACCACTACGCCGCCCTGGAACCGGAGCAATTTTATGATTCGGGGAAAAAACTGGTTGAATTGCTGGAATCGCATCCCCATTTTTTGCGGGAAAACCTGTCCGACTACATCGCCGCGCTCAGCAATTTTATCCTTTCCTGCGGCCTGCTGGAACGATACGAAGAAGTGCGGGCCACCCTTAAAAAATTGCGTCTGCTGACGCCGATCACAGAAGACGACCGGCGGAAAATCCACCGGCAATATTATACGAACAAGTTTGTGCTGTGTATCTTCACTGGAGCCTTCGAAGAAGCCCGCCAGGAAATGGAGCGCTGTCAGCTGGAGGCCGCACAATTTGATCCGCACGATTATGAAACAGCCAGTTTTTACTTCCAGTACTGCTGTATCTGTTTCGGCTGCGGCGATTTCGGCGGCGCCCTCGATTACCTCAATCAATGGCTCAACCAACCCCGTACGGTAGAACGGGAGGATCTGCAAAGTCTGGCCCGTATCCTGTCGCTGATCCTCCACTTCGAAATGGGCAATACCGTGTTACTCGAATCACTGCTGCGCTCGGCAACGCGGTTTCTGCAAAAGAAAAACCGCCTCTACGATCTGGAGCGGCGGTTTTTTCATTTCATGTCAGAGTTGATGCGGGCGCCTTCCACCCGGGACCAAAAACGGGTGTTTCAAAAAATGAGGGATGACCTGAATCTCTTTTCCAGCCTGCCCGATGCCCGGGTTTTATTACAAACCCTTGACCTGGCTGCCTGGCTCGACGGGAAATTGAGCGGACAAAGTTTTGCCGAATCCGTACAAGCCAAGTGGGCAATTCGGCAACAAAATATCCGGCGCGATCCGGACTAAAATGGCTTGTTGCGTATCGGGTCGGCCATTTCGACCTCATCGCTGCGGGTATCCACCGATGTCCAGCGGGTGCGATAGGCAAACCGGCGTCCGCGCACGATGTAAATACCGCCTTTTACATGGTTCATTTGCGCTTCGTCGAGCGTGGTGACAAGGCTTTGGACTTTGAGGTCGGTGAGTGTAATTTTTTTCTTTGCCATACGATATCGGAGGTTAGTGGTGAACAAAACAATTTGAGCAGTCAAAGATACCCGAAAGATAATTACACCGCCAGCCGGTATATTTACCAAGTTTTTGGAAAAGTCAGGTTTTTGAAAGTGCTTATCCGGCTAAATAACAGGTAATGCGGTTGATTATTTGGTCAAAGATAACGAAAAATCAGTTCCGGCTCGTATCCGGCACGGATCATGGCGGCGGCAGTTTTCGAGCGGGCAGCGGCATCGTTGGGCGAAGGCCACTGTTGCCGCCTTTTTTCAATGAGGCGCTGCAACACGCGGAGGTACTCTTCTTCCCCGATTGTTTCCATCGCCTCCCGGATAATAGCCGGCGAAATACCGCGCTGCCGCAGTTCGAGGCGAATCCGTACGCGCCCCCATTGATTCACGCGGAATTTTCCCCCGGCAAAGGCGCCAGCAAAACGTGCTTCGTTGAAAAAGCCGTCGGACTCCAGCACCGAATAAATTTGTTCCGCCGTTTCATCTTCGGCGCCCAATTCTGCTAATTTACGGCGCACTTCCTGCGGGCAACGTTCCCGGTAGGCGCAGAAGTGCTCCATTTTGGCCAGGATTTCGTCGGTTGTCCAAGTCTTTTCCTCTTGCCTGTTTTTAATGGTGTTCATGGTTTTCAAATCAACCCTGCCGGGCGGGATATTTAAAGTTTACAAAGTAAAATCAGGAGCAATGTAAAGAAGATCAGGGGTTTTCAAACTGCCGTTTAAAAAAAAATTATTATGTTTAATTAAAAACACCGATCTTTGCCCGCTTTTCTCACCGTCCTGTTAGCCCCAATACGGTTTTATTTTATTTGACGCAACATTTTTAATGACTTCATTTCAGGAATTGGGCCTCGAAGAGGCCCTGCTCCAGGGTATTACCGCCCTGGGCTTTGAAACCCCCACACCCGTTCAGGAACTGGTAATTCCCGTAGCCCTTCAATCTGACGACGATTTTATCGCCCTGGCCCAAACAGGCACCGGAAAAACCGCTGCATTTGGTCTCCCTTTGCTTCAACGCATCAATCCCGCCGAAAAAAATGTACAGGCGCTGGTGCTTTGCCCCACCCGCGAACTATGCGTTCAGGTGGCCGGCGACCTGGTTAATTACTCCCAATTTGCCCACCAATACAAAGTCGTGGCCGTGTACGGCGGCGCCAGCATAGAAACGCAGGTCCGGCAGATCAAAGCCGGCGCGCAGATCATCGTGGCCACGCCCGGCCGTTTGGTCGACCTGTTGGTACGCCAGGTAGCCCGGCTCGACAAAGTAGCCCGCGTGGTGCTCGACGAGGCCGACGAGATGCTCAACATGGGCTTTAAGGAGGCGGTCGACCTCATTCTGGAAGCGGTGGAAAACCGGAAATCTATCTGGTTGTTTTCCGCCACCATGCCGGAAGAGGTGCGTGCCATCGCCTCCACTTACATGCACGACCCGCAGGAACTGAGCGTGGGCCGGCGTAATCAGACCAACGAGAACATCGTGCACCAGTACTATGTCTGCCGCGCCGACGATCGTTACTCCGCGCTCAAACGCGTGGTAGACGCCAACCCCGGCATTTACGGGCTGATCTTTTGCCGCACCAAGAACGAAACAAAGGAGATTGCCGAGCAAATGATCCGCGACGGATACGACGCCGACGCCCTGCACGGCGACCTGGCCCAATCGGACCGCGACCGCGTGATGCAGCGTTACCGTGAACGCAACCTCCAACTACTCATCGCTACCGACGTGGCGGCCCGCGGCATCGACGTGAGCGATATCACCCACGTGATCAACTACGGCTTGCCCGACGAATCAGAGGTGTACCTGCACCGCAGCGGCCGCACGGGTCGCGCCGGCCGTACCGGCGTCTCCCTGAGCATCATCACGCCGAAGTACGAGGAAAAGATCCGCCAGATCGAACGCAAAACCAAAGCGGTTTTTACCAAACTGCCGATCCCCACGGGTTTTGAAGTGTGCGAAAGCCAGCTGTTCCACATTATCCAGAACATCCACGACCAAAAAGTACACCACGCCGAAATCGAGCCCTTCCTGCCGCGCATTTACGAAGCCCTGGCCGATATCTCCAAGGAGGAACTGATCAAACGTTTCGCCAGCGTGGAATTTAACCGCTTCTTGTCGTACTACCGCAATGCGCCGGATATCAATATCTCTGCCAGAGGCGATAAAAAAGGCAGCCACCGGCGCGACACGGCCGGGAGTGGCGGTTTGCAACGCCTTTTCGTCAATATCGGCCTGATGGACGGCGTGAACAAAAAGGATTTTCTGTCGATACTGAGCCGCGAGTTCCGGGTACCCAAAAACTCGATCGGCGACATCGACCTGAAAAAGTCCTACATGCACTTCGATATAGAGTCTTCCTACATCCGCGAGGTTCGCGCAGGTCTGGAAGAATTCACGATCAATGGCCGCCGTGTAAAAGTAAACGATGCCATGCCCCGTCCGGAAAAGGAGAAAAAAGACAAGAAGTTCGTGGGCGGAAAATGGGAGAAAGGGCGGAAGAAGGCGTGGTGATTTAAAAGGTTTAGAAAGTTTATTTGGTTTAGAAAATTTAGTTGGTTCAGGGCACGGCGCCCTGAACCCTCTAAATTTTCTAAACCAAATAAACTACATCTTGCTCACCTTAATCGTTTTAACATTACTGCTGCCTGTACGCAGCCGCACCAAATAAATCCCCTGCGGGAAATGCCCGAATGGCAATTCAAATCTTTGTTGTGTTCCGGCAGGAATATCCATTGTATACAGCCAGGCGCCGTTCGGGCTGAACAATTCCACCCTTGCGTCGGTGTTGTACACCATCAGATTGCGGATATTCAGCACTTCCGATACCGGGTTGGGGTATACGGCCAGGGATTCATCTATGGCTACTTTCATTTCAATTTCGCGTACTTCCGAGACAGTTTCTGCACCGTCAGGGCTTTGGCGACGGATCCGGTAATAATTCATGCCTTCGAGCGGGGTATGATCCATGGTATGGTACCGGTTGGGCGCGTAAGCATCCTGGTAACCCATCATTTCCTGTATCCCGGTCCATTGGTTCTTGTCTGCCGAACGTTCCACGGTGTAACGGTAGGGCATCATTTCCGGCGCGGTGGTCCATTGTACCTCAACCGTGGCTGTATTTAACGCGGTAACAGTAAAGTTGCCGGTAAAGGGATCGCATCCCTGCGTCCCGGCCGGGAGCACGGTGATCGTTACAATATTCGTTTCCAGGAAGGTGGTACAACCTACCCGGCGCGCGCAGCGCATGAAACTGGTCGTAGCAAACAAGGGGCCGGGTTGGTAAGTCGCCTGATTAGCGCCCGGAATTGGCGCCCAAGCGGGCATCCCCGGGCCCATCTGGATCAATTGCATCCACACAAACTCGATGCCGCCGCTGCCGCCGCTTGGCGGAGCAACCTCATAAATCAAGGCCGGTGTATCGCCTTCGCAAATGGTTTGGTTGCAGCAGATCAGGCCGGCATTGGTCACATTGTCGCAGAAAATATGGATACCCGCGTCGATGCAAAGATTGTCACCCTGCCCCTGAAGTACGGTAAACGGATCGGTAAGGCCGTTGGGTTTTGCGTCGCTGTCTTTGCAGTCGTTATTGACATTGTCTTTCTTCGAAAACTGGTACCCGGCCGGTAAACCGCTGTATTTTATCACATAAGTTCCCGGCGAGGCGCAGGCGAATTTGTATTTGCCGTTGGCATCGGTGGTGGTGGTAGCCACGGTAATATCGTCGGCTGTTCCGAATTGGTTGTCCGGTCCGGCTTGTATCAAAGCCACCGCGATATTGGGCGCACCTTTTTCGATTGGATGCTGGAATCCGTCCTGGTCGTTGTCGAGCCAGACGAAATCGCCCAGACCTGCGCCGTCGCCGGTAGCGGTGATGGTGACGGAAGCAGTTCCTGTGCAGCTGTTGGCATCTGTGGCGGTGACGGTGTATGTTCCGGCCGTAAGGTTGATCACCATCGGCCCGGTGCCCGCGGCGCCCCAGTTATACGTATAGGGCGGCGTGCCTCCCGAAGCCTGCGCCGTGGCGCTGCCCAGTATCGTGCAATTGACGTTGGTGGAAGCAATGATAGCCACGGTCGGCGAAGGCGCCTGATTAATGGTGACACTGCCTGTGCCGGTGCAACCGTTGGCATCCGTCACGGTAACGGTGTAAGTGCCGGCCGGTTTATTGCCGATGGTGGCAGTGGTATCCGCCAGGCCGCTCCAGGCAAAAGTGTAAGTACCGGTTCCGCCGGCGGGCGTCGCGGTGGCCGATCCCCCGCCGCCGATACAATTGGCAAGCGTACCTGCCTGGGCCGATACGGTAGGCGGTGGCGTCTGGCCTATGGTGACGCTGCTTGTGGCCGTGCAACTGTTGGCGTCGGTGACGGTGACGGTGTAGGCGCCGGCAGGTTTGTTGGTGATGTTTGCGGTGGTATCCGGCAAACTGCTCCAGGCAAAGGTATAGGGCGCTGTTCCACCGGCGGGCGTCGCGGTAGCCGCCCCGCCACTGCCGATGCAATTGGCCAGGCTGGTCATTTGTGTGGTAACCGTCGGAGAGGGCGCCTGACCAATCGTTACGCTGCTCGTGGCCGTGCAACTCTTGGCGTCGGTGACGGTGACGGTATAGGTACCGGCAGGCTTGTTGCTGATGATGGCGGTAGTATCGGGCAGGCCACTCCAGGCAAAAGTGTAGGGCGCTGTTCCGCCGGCAGGGGTAGCCGCGGCCGCTCCGCCTCCGCCGATACAATTGGCCAGGCTTGTTGCTTGCGCCGCGGCCGTTGGCGGGGGCGCCTGGTCGATGGTTACGCTGGCAGTAGCGGTGCAACTGTTGGCGTCCGTGACGGTGACCGTGTAGGTTCCGGCGGATTTATTGGCAATGCTTGCAGTGGTGTCCGGCAGGCCGCTCCAGGCAAAAGTGTAAGGCGTTGTTCCGCCGGTGGGCGTTGCCGCGGCTGCGCCGCCTCCCCCGATACAATTGGCCAGGCTTGTCGCTTGCGCTGTGACCGCGGGCGAAGGCGCCTGGTCGATGGTCACGCTACCGGTAGCCGAACATCCGCCAGCATCGGTTACCGTGACGGTATAAGTCCCGGCCGGCTTGTCAATGATGCCCGCGGTTGAATCCGGCAGGCCGCTCCAGGCGAAAGCGTAAGGCGCCGTTCCGCCGGTGGGCGTCGCGGTTGCTGCCCCAGCTCCGCCAATACAGTTCGCCGGGTTAGTCGCCTGTACTGTCACGTTCGGCAGTTGCGGCGGCAGCACCTGTATGGTATCATTGGCAATACATCCGGTTGAATCGGTAACTTTTACCGTATACTGGCCTGGCGCCAACCCGGTAAGCGTTGTAATGGTGGAATCATTGTTCCAGAGAACAGAAAAAGGAGCCGTACCACCGGTAATAATAACAGTCGCGGTTGCTCCGGCCAGGCAGGTAGCCTGTGCAGTGACGTTTGCATCCACCACAAGTGGCGGCGCTGCCGGGATTACCGCGGTTGTCGTGCCGGTACAGGTGGTTGTATTATCTGTTACAGTAACAGTATAAGTCCCGGCAGGTATGTTGGATATCGTGGCAGTTGTGTCGGCATTCGGCGTATTCCAAAGAAAAGAGTAGTTGCCCGAACCGCCCCCTATGCTCAAGGTGGCGCTGCCGCCAATATTACACCCGGCATTTTGGATGATCTGCGCGGCTATTTCGATAGTATCGTTATTGCCGGGTATGGTGACGCCGGCCACGAATGTACAGCCGTTAGCATCGGTCAGGGTAACTGATACCTGCCCTGCCGGGGCTATAAGAGTAAAGTTAGTGGTCGTATCAGTACTCCACTTTACGCTGTAGGGGGGCGTACCGCCGCCGGCTATTACCGTCGCGCTGCCTGGCTTGCCGCATAAGGCCTCGGTAGTGATGATATTGACATCCAACGGGGGAGGTTCAGTAATAGCCGCGGAGGCCGTATTGGAGCACCCGTTCGCGTCGGTCACGGTGACGGTATAAATACCGGGGCCAAGGTTGAAAATATCGGCGGTGAGCGAATCGCCGGTGCTCCACAGGTAGGAATACGGGGGTGTGCCGGTCATGGCGCCCACATGGATATTGCCGTCGTTTGCGCCGAAACAAGAGATCGGTGTAGGTTGGATCATCAGCCAGATTCCTTCGGGCCAGAAGAACACCGTATCCTGGCCGCTGGCCGTGCAACCGTTTATGTCGGTCACTGTGACGGTGAAAACGCCTTCAGAAAGTCCGAATATGGAATCGGAGGTCATGCCGTTGCTCCATAAATAAGTGTAGGGCGGGGTGCCTCCTTCCGGTGCAGCGAGCGCGGTGCCGTCGGGCGCCACGTCACAAATCTGGGGTGTGGTAGTCACATTGACGCTCAGCGGCAGAAAAGGTTGGGTGATCGACGCGGTACCCGTGGCTGTATTTTGACCGGCATCCGTGACCGTAACGGTGTACACACCGGCACACAATCCGGTAATGGTGTCATTGCTGACGCCATTACTCCATTGATAGGTATAAGGCCCTGTTCCACCGCTACCCGAAGCCGCGGCCCAACCATTACACTGGCCGAAGCAACTGACATTCATACGCAGAATATTAACTTCTACCTGGGCGAATAGCAACGCGGGCAAAATAACGGCGGTCAGGCCAATGAAAATACGCATTCGAACTTGCAGATCAGTCAATGTAGATACCATGTGGATCAAAACGTTTAAAGGAAACCGGGTGGCGGCTTCCTGCAAAATACCGGGAAATACCGGATTGGCAGACGAACTGAGACGATACGGTTTTTCGTCCTCGGGAGGCAAGGATTGAAAAGGGGTGGGTATTAGATATTAGCTGGAACAAAATTACTTTTTTCTGTCATTCTAACAGTATGGCGCCGACAATTTTACCTTAAAAATCAAGGCTTTGACGGCCATCCGCCATTTTTATACACAAACGGGATGCCGTTTTACGGGACAAGAATGGACGAATAAAAAAAATACCAGGCACAGGTTAATTGGCCCATGTCTGGTATCCGGCTTTTTGCAGGTGATTTATTCAGGAGAAATTATTGACCGGAAGACGCGCCATCCTTCTTGGTTTTGACCGTCTGCAACACGTAATTCCCGATCTCTTTTCCGCATTTCAGGCCGGCTTCGTTACCTCGACGGTAGTGAATACCGCCGTACAACCGGCTCAGGCCCACTTCGGCGGCCGCTTCTTCGAAAGATTTGAACGTGCGGGGCGGAATACCAAATTCTACTTCCGTACTGTCAGTGAAGGCAAAATTGTCGCCAAAAAGACCGGTCAGCGTGGCAGCCGCGGCGGCTGAAATGGTGCTGTGCCCGCTGGTATGTTCCGGGAAGGGGGGCGTTTGAATAATGGGCTGCCATTCGGCGTCGATGTATTGGTTGATGTACGATTCGGGGCGGATAAGGTTGGTACGGAATTTTTCATCCCAGCAGGCGATGAAAGCATCAGCCACGGCACTGGCCGTGCGCAGGTATGTTTCAGCCGACAACATCATACCCGCATTGGCTTTGCGGCACGCATGCGCCGCGATGTTCATCCAGTGGCCGCCCGGGCCTATTTTTTTCTTGCCGAACATCAGGTGACCGCTCACTTCCATTTTAAAGGGGTTATCGTCCCAGTACCACGCGGTGGCTTCCTGTTCGGGAGTAATATTTTTTACGATGGAATACACTTCATGCGCCAGATTATAAAAATCGCTGCCTTTCTCCGTGCTGAACGGCACGGGCGGATCGCTTTTAAACTGCGCAGCCGAATCAATTACCCAGGGGCGGATTTTGCCCCAATGCGGTTCCAGGGCATCGGCATACTGCGGTGGGGTGGGTCGCCAGCGGGAGGGTTCATGCGTGTCGATGGTGAACTTCGGCGCGCTGCGGGTCTGGGCATAATTGTCCGATTTCGACCAGGTAATGATGTGTTTGGCCACCTGGGCGCCATATTGCATGGAGCGTTCGTACACGTCGGGCGGCATGTTCATGGCTTTGAAATCGTCGAGAATTTTCTCCTCCAGTTGCTCGATGTTTTCCTCCGAGAAAACCAATTGTTTCCCCACCATCAACATAGCGGTCACACTGGCCAGCGGATAACAATACTCCTTACCTGCTTCCGGTTGCGGCACTGGTTTGAGGCCGGTTAGCTGTCCTGCCAGACTTTGGTATTCCGGGTAGCCGGGCGCCAGCGCTTCATAGGCTGCCACGGAGGAATAGGTATAAATCCGCGAGGCCACCGGCGGCGGGAAAATATCGTGCCGGATGATATCGGTAATCCGGCGGATACCGGCATGCAGAAACTCCGGGTTTTGGGCTTTTTCCTGGTAGTCTTTGCTGTATTCCTGGCATGAGGGCGCCCAGAGGAGCAAAATGAAAGCCAACAGTAAGCCGGATTGCAGTGTATGTTTCATGATGGCAAATACAGTTGATTGCGCTAAGAAATTCGGTTCAGGAGCGGACAAAGGTACCCTGGCAGGCGGCTTGAGGACTTAAAAAGCCCTTAAAGACTGATTATAAATTACCCTGTAAAATTTTTCCACATCATGCTCTCTACCGGTTTGTCGGTGCGCTGGTTGTATTTGGCGCCAGGTTTTTTGTCGTAATAATTTTCAATGTCGCCCTCGATGGCAAAATAGATCAACTGACCGATCGGCATGCCGGCGTACACCCGCACCGGCTGTACGCAGGAAATTTCCAGCGTCCAGGTATTGGAAAAACCCACGTCGCCTTTGCCGGCCGTCGCGTGGATGTCGATTCCCAACCGGCCAACACTGCTTTTCCCTTCCAGGAAAGGCACGGCGCTGTGCGTTTCGGTATATTCTTCCGTGACGCCCAGGTACAGCGTGCCCGGTTGCAGTACAAAGCCTTCCTGCGGGATTTCCAGCAGGTCGATCGGGTTGTGTATTTTAGCATCGAGCACCCGGTCGCGGTATACGCCGAGGTATTTGCCCAGGTGAACGTCGTATGAATTGGTGCCCAGGCACTCGCGCCGGTAAGGTTCGATAACAATTTCGCCCGCGGCGATGGCTTCCAGGATTTTTTTATCGGAGAGGATCATTTGAATGACTGGCAATGACGATTAATGACGAACAAAGCGCGCAAAATTAGGTCAAAAGCCCGAAGCAACGCCCATTACTCCAAACTTTCGCCCGAAAATCTTGTTTCGCCGCCATGAAAAAGACACTGGTGCTGGGCGCCACTACTCATCCCAACCGCTACGCCTACCTGGCCGTGCACCGGTTGCTGCATCATGGGCATGAGTTGGTGTTGGTAGGCATACGCGACGGCGAGGTAGGCGGTTTACCCATCCTTCACGGCACGCCGGAAGTACAGGACGTGGATACCATCACGCTTTACATCGGCCCGCAGCGCCAGCCGGCTTATTACGACTATATCCTTTCCCTCAAACCCAGACGGATCATTTTTAACCCCGGGACGGAGAATCCGGAACTGGAGGAACTGGCAGAAAAGCACGGAATTGAAGCGGTGGAGGCCTGTACGCTGGTGATGCTATCGCTCGGAACGTATTAGATTCTAAGATTTCCGCCGCATTTTTGCGCCATGCGGCTCTCCGTCGTCATTGTCAACTATAACGTGCGCGCTTTTCTGGAGCAGGCGCTGCTGTCGGTGCGCAAGGCCATGCAGGGCATTGCCGGCGAGGTGTGGGTCGTGGATAACCATTCGGTGGACGACTCCGTGCGCATGGTGCGGGAAAAATTCCCGGAAGTGCGGCTGATCGCCAACACCAATAACCCCGGTTTTGCGGTGGCTAACAATCAGGCTATCCGCCAAAGCAAGGGGGAATACGTGCTGCTGCTCAACCCGGATACGCTGGTGGAGGAAGACACTTTCCATAAATGCCTGGCGTTCATGGATGCCCATCCGGAGGCCGGCGCGCTCGGCGTTAAACTGATCGACGGCAGCGGCAAGTTTTTGCCGGAAAGCAAACGCGGCTTTCCTTCACCCTGGGTGGCATTTTGTAAAACGGTGGGCCTTTCGGCTCTTTTCCCGAAAAGCCGGCTCTTCAACGGCTATTACCTCGGTCACCTCGGCGAAAACGACACCAACCCCGCGGATGTGCTGGCGGGTTGTTTTATGTTCATGCGCCGCGCCGCGCTCGACAAGGCCGGCTTGCTCGACGAGGCTTTTTTTATGTACGGCGAGGATATCGACCTGTCGTACCGCATTATTCAGGCGGGTTATAAAAACTATTATTTTCCGGAAACGAAGATCATCCACTACAAGGGCGAAAGCACCAAAAAAGGCAGCCTGAACTACGTCCGGACCTTCTACCAGGCGATGATCATTTTTACCCGGAAACATTTTACCGGCCGCCGGGCGGGACTGTTTATCCGGATGCTGCAGGCGGCCATCTGGCTCCGGGCCGGGTTGACGCTGGCCAAAAACCTGGGCCGCCGGGTGTGGCTGCCCCTGGCCGATGCCGCGCTGATTTTCGGGGGTCTGGTCTTTTTGAAAGATTTCTGGGCCAGCTATTACTACAAAGACCCCCACTATTTCAAGCCGCCGGTGTTGTGGTTCAATTTCCCCTTATACACGGCTGTGTGGCTCCTTTCAGTGTGGCTCAACGGCGGATACGACCAGCGGTACGATTTGCGCCGTTTGCTGCGCGGCCTGGGGCTGGGAACCCTGCTGCTGGCGGCCATATACGGTTTTCTCGACCTGGAATACCGGCCCTCGCGGGCGCTTTTACTGCTCGGCGCGGCCTGGGCGGCGCTGGCGCTCACCGCATTGCGGGCGGCCATGCATTTTGCCGAATTCCGGAATTTCCGCATTGGCCGCGACCGGGTGAAAAACCTCCTGATCGTGGGCTCGCCGGCCGAAAGCGCGCGGGTAAACGGATTGCTCCTTCAGGCCGGCGTGGTGAAAAATCTGGTGGGTGTGATAACCCCGCCCGGAGGCCGGGCCGGGGCGCCTTCCGTGCCCTTCAGCGCGGAGCAGCGTTTTACAGCGCCATTGCTTGGCAATTTGGGCGATGCCCCGCTCGACGAGATCGTGCGCATTTTTGGGGTAGAGGAGATCATTTTTTGCTCCCGCGACATCCGTTCTCAGGATATACTGGCCTGGATGACCCGGCTGGGGCCGGCCGTGTCGTATAAAATTGTACCGGAGGAAAGCCTGAGCATTATCGGCAGCAGCAGCAAGGACGAACCCGGCGAACTCTACACCATCGACATCCGGTACAACATCGCCCAGCCCGGCCAGCGCCGCAACAAACGGGTATTCGATTTCGGCTTTTGCTTTTTATTGCTGCTTACCCTGCCGTTTTGGCTGCTTTTTTCCCAAAAAAGAAAAGCGTTTTTAAACAACTGGTGGCCAGTGTTCGTGGCCCGGAAAACCTGGGTCGCTTATGCGCCACATCCACAAAACGGCACCCTTCCCACCTTAAAACCCGGCATATTTTCGCCTGTTGCAGGGCTAAACGACCTGAATCTCAATGAACAAACCATTGGCCGGCTGAACTTCCTTTACGCGAAGGACTGGAATGTTTGGCGGGATATGGAAGTTTTGATTCGGGCAGGATAACTAACACACGGCTCACTTCAACGGAATACAAACATACTCCGACTTCCGGGTCAGCGAACGGTTCACCAGGCTGAAGAGGCATACCTGTGCGTACACCACTTTTGTTCCCTCTTTTTCCCACTTCTCCTTGTCGGGGCATTCGGGCACTTCCGTCATTTCACTTTCTTCAATCGGCGTATAAAACCGGACAAAGCCATTGGGCGTGACTTCCATGTCGCCGCAGAAGGGGTACCGGAACAAGAGGGCGCGCCGCTTGACGTGATATACCACGAGTTTCCGGTTTTCGGGGCCGGTACCTTCTTCAAAAAGTACCTGGCCGCGGCTTGAACCCAGGAAATAAGTCGGCTCTTCATGAATAATGGTCAATCCTTCCGCCCTATCCGTCCGGGTAATGTCAATATCCTGTCCTTTACCGTCCGCTTTGTCGTTACTGTTAACGGTAAAATCCTGGTAAATAAACTGTCGTTCCGTTTTCGAGAGGGCTTTAAAACCGGCCCGCTCGCAACCCTTCAACCCAACCAGGGAGTCATTTCGATCCGCCGGCAGTTCCTCGGCGTTCCCCTGCGAAGCGGGGGTATTTTTACAAAAAAGCAGCGAACCGCTCAAAACAATGGCTGTTGCGTAAAATAACAGGCGTTTCATCGTCAGGCAAAAAAGAAATTTTAAATCGTGTTGTTTGAATTAATTGATATACCGGTCATCCGGCCGCATTTTCGGCGGTAAAGGTCAGCATTTTATTTGGCAAGAAAAGGTTATTGCTGATCTTGCCGCGGGAATAGTCAAAATGCGCGTATTTGTGCCATTCAAACCGTTTTAGCCGTATGGATACTTTTTTATCGCTGGGTCGCTGGATTTTCCCGGTACCGTTTGCCGTGCAGGGTTTGCTTCAATTGATGAATGCCCGGGGTTTGGCCGCCGTGGTGCCGGCCTATATGCCTGCGCCCCTCCTTTGGGTCTATTTCACCGGATTTTGCCTGATTGCCGGGGCCGCCAGTATGTTTCTCGGTAAATACGACAAACTGGCCGCGACACTGATCGCGGTATTAATGGTGATAATTGTCCTGCTGGTACACGTGCCCGGGGCGATGGCCGGCACGGAAATGAGCCGGGTATCAATGAGCATGTTGCTGAAAGACATTGGGCTGGCGGGAGGCGCCATGTTGTATGCGCAATTTGTAGCGAAAGACCGGTCGGTTGTCGGGTAGCATGCCGTCAACTTGCCGCGGACCCGCTCTTCAGTATCCGTTGCTCGATATTTGTGGTCGAATAACCTGGTATGAAGGGCAGGCTTTTGACCTCGCCTCCATGGGCGAGCACAATATCCGCGCCCACGATTTGTTCCGGTTTCCAGTCGCCGCCTTTCACCAGCACGTCGGGTTGCACCAATTTTATCAGTTCAAGGGGGGTGTCATCTTCAAAAATAACCACGGCATCCACCATTTCCAAAGCAGCCAGAATATGGGCGCGGGTGGTTTCGTCGTTGATGGGGCGTGTCGGCCCTTTGAGCCGGCGCACCGAGGCCGCGCTGTTCAGGCCTATTACCAGGCGATTGCCCATGTTGCGGGCCTCGGCGAGATAATGCAGGTGCCCGTAGTGCAACAAATAGAAACAACCGTTCGTAAAAACAATCCGTTGGCCCGCGGCGCGCCAGCGCGCCAGGGTGGCGCGCAGTTGGTCGGTTGTTTGTATTTTATGGCGAATCTGAGCCAGCACGGACATATCTTCGTGGGGATGCATGAATTTCATTCATGTACGGCTTTTAAAAACTGTGTAAAAATAAACATTTGACACATCATCCGGTAGTAGTGCTTTCCAGGTTTCGCTTCCTGTTTAATACCGGCAACAAGCCCAGCGCCAGCAGCCAGGCGGCGATATTGTAAAATATCTGTACGGTAAAAAAAGCGATATTGGCATAAGAAAAGGCATTGCTGCCGCTAATGCCATACAGGGCCAGGCCGGCGATGGCCAACGCGTGAAAAGTGCCCATGCCGCCCGGCGAAGGAATGACAAAACCAAGCGTGCCAAATACGAACACCATCAGCGCGGCGCCCGCACTCAATCCCGCCGTGGGATCGAAGGCTTTCAGATTGAACACACACTGGAGATAAAACATCAGCCAGATACCAACTGAATAAGCCAGGAAAAGCCCCGCGTGCCGCAGGCGGAATACGCTGCGCAAACCATCCCAAAAGCCTTCCAACAGGTTCGCAATTTTTTGGAAAAGCGGCCACTGCAACAGCTTTTTCCAAAAAGTCAGTACCAATACGCCGCCTAAAACAAAAATAGTAAGGATGCCTAAAACTTTGGGATTGCTCCAAAAACTGTCGCCGGAGCCGCCCGAGGCCCGGCTGCCCTGTAAAAAAGTCCATAGCGTATCAGCCTCGAACAGAAACGCCAGGCCCACGACCAATCCCAGACACAAAAAATCCATCAACCGGTCGACCACCAGCGTACCCATCACGCGTTCCATAGGGATACGTTCGTAGCGCGACAAAGTACCGGCCCGCACCACTTCGCCCATCCGCGGGAATCCGAGGTTGGCAAAATACCCCAGCAGGATGGTCAGCAGGCTGTTGGCAAAGCTCACCCGGTAACCGAGCGGCTCAAGCAGCATCTGCCAGCGCCAGGCGCGAAACATATTGCTGACGGTGAAAGCCGCGATCACGAGGAAAATCCAGCCGGCATGCACCGTGGAAAAATCGTGCAACAATTTATCCATCAGGCTGCACTGTTCGGGCGGAATACCGTCGATACGGCATTGCTCCAGGTAAGCCGCGTTCTGATTCCGGAATACGAGGCCCAGGATGGTAACGCCGACTCCGAGAAAGAGTACGAACTGAAGCGTTTTTTTGAATTTGGACGACATGAGATTTATAAAGGCAATGGGCAAAAGGCAAGCCGAAACTATATTTCAGGAAAATGCGGCGCAAAGGTGGGGTAAATTTATCGGATACCGGGAATAGTGCCCGGGAATATCAGTATTTGGCAGGCCCAAAACTGCGTTTCAGGCTTGGTTCCAATGATGGGTACGTTTTCTGAAATCCCCTTACTTTTGCGCCCGTTTCCGGAGCAGACCCGAACAAATCACGCTCCGGTTCGTCTGCACATGAAAAAACACAATTTTTCTGCCGGCCCTGCCATTTTGCCGGCATCAGTAATCAAAGAAGCCGCCAAAGGGGTGGCCAATTACGAGGGTATTGGCCTGAGCTTGCTCGAAGTGAGCCACCGGGGTCCCGAATTTACCGCCATCATCGAAGAAGCTACCGCGCTGATGCAAGAACTGATGGAATTGCCGGAAGGCTACAAAGTGATCTGGCTTACCGGCGGCGCCAGCACCCAGTTCTTTATGGCGCCCATGAACCTGCTCGACGCTGGCGAAACCGCCGCTTACGTGGACACCGGCACCTGGGCCAGTAAAGCGATCAAAGAGGCCAAAGGGTTTGGCAACGTACAGGTACTGGCCTCGTCGAAAGATCAGAATTACAATTTTATTCCGAAGGGGTATAAAATACCCAAAGACGCGAAGTATTTGCACCTGACCAGCAATAACACGATCTTCGGAACGCAACTGCATAAGTTCCCTAAGTCGCCCGTGCCCATTGTATGCGATATGTCGTCCGATTTTCTGAGCCGTCCGGTGGACGTGTCGCCTTTTGGTCTGATCTATGCCGGGGCTCAGAAAAACCTGGGGCCCGCGGGGGTTACGGTAGTAATCGTTCGCGAAGATTTGCTTGGAAAGGTAAACCGTTACCTGCCGGGAATGCTTGATTACCGCACTTTTATCAAGGAACATTCGCTGTACAACACGCCGCCGGTATTCCCCATCTACGTATCGATGCTCACGCTGCGCTGGCTGAAAAAACTCGGCGGCACAAAAGCAATGCAACGCCGCAACAAGACAAAAGCTGCCCTGCTTTACCGCGAGATCGACGCTAACCCGCTTTTTCAAGGCACCGCCGTCAAACAGGATCGTTCGCTGATGAATGTTTGTTTTGTGATGGCGCCGGGTTATGAATCGCTGGAAAAGGAGTTTCTGAAAGAAACGGAAACCAATGGGCTGGTCGGCCTGAAAGGGCACCGCTCGGTGGGCGGTTTCCGCGCCTCCATCTACAATGCTATGCCCAAACAAGGTGTGCAGGCGTTGGTGGATCTGATGCAGGATTTTGCGAACAGGAAAGCCTGAGCAGCATAAAAGAAAAAGCCGCCAGAACACTTACGCGTCCAGCGGCTAATAAACCCCAAAAAACCAAATGAAAACTATTCTTAAAACAGCAGATCGCTGTTATTGTTGCGTTGATTTTGTCAGTTTATTGTCACGAAGACAAAGGGCTTCAAAATGGTCTAAAACTTTTTTCAGCAATATTTGTCGCCAACTGAAATACAGTGCAAATATACGGGACATTTTATAATAAAAACAAGTGTGATTTCTGAAACGGAAAAAATAATTCCTGAACCGGTAATATCCGGGGAGCGAAACGGATTGTCCGAAAAAATAACCGGAACATTTTCAGGCATTTATGCGGCAGGCAAACCCTAAACGACGTTCATGCGCTGAAAAATTTTTTTCAACCCGCCTGTATCTGTTGCTATAAAATCGGCGCCCTGACTGAGCAGTATTGCTCCATGGCCGTCCTGAATATGAGTGGCAGCAAGCAACCCGACCACCGTCAAACCGGCGCCTTTAGCGGCCTGCACGCCTGCCGGACTATCTTCCACCACCACCACGTTTTCAGGCTTGAGCTCCAGTTTTTCCATGGCATATTCGTACAAGTCAGGATGTGGTTTAGGGCGCTCCACATGTTCGGCGGAGAAAATCTGGCCGTCGAGCGCATCCAGCAGATTGACCTGCCGCAGACACAGTTCAACATGCTGCACACTCCCATTGGACACCATACTTTTAGTGGTGCGGAGGCTTCGAAACAACTGATCCATGCCCGGAATAACCTGGAGTTCGCTTTCAAAAAGGCGTCTGTGCTCCGTTCGTACCCGCGGCCAGAAATCGGCGGGCAGTATCACATCATACTCTTCGCGGAGAATGGCCACGATTTCCCGTTCGCGCAAGCCGGGGAACCGCTTACTGTATTCGCGTTCGCCGATCTGCAAACCGAGCGAGTTCAGCATGCGCAACATGGTGCGTACGGCGATGATCTCGGAGTCGACTACCGTTCCGTCGTTATCGAAGAGGATGTGTTTGATGTTCATGTTACAGTTCTGCCAATTTCTTCGTCACTACCTCTCTCCCATCCATCACCGATTTCCGACCGAACAACAATCCCGCTCCGTCAGCGTCAATCAGAATTGTATCCCCTTTCACATAATCGCCGGCCAGCACGTGTTTGGCCAGTTCGTTGATCAGTTCGCGCTGCAGGGTGCGTTTGAGCGGCCGGGCGCCGAAGGCGGGGTCAAAACCATGATCCACCAGCATTTTGGCGGCGCCGTCGGTGAGTTCCAGTTTCAATTCCTGGCGTTCCAGCATGCCGCGAATATCGGTCATCAGGATGTCGAGAATCTGCCGCACCTGGGTTTTCAGCAAGGGGTGGAATACGATCACCTCGTCGATGCGGTTGAGAAATTCGGGGCGCAGGCTCATGCGCAGCGCGTCCATCACCTCGGCCTTGGCGGTTTCGAGCACCTCGTGTTTGCGCTTGTCGGGTATCTCGTTGTAATCTTCAAACACCTCCTGGATGCGGTCGCCGGCCAGGTTGGAAGTCATAATGATGATCGAATTCTTGAAGCTGGCCGTGCGTCCCTTATTGTCGGTCAGCCGCCCGTCGTCGAGTACCTGGAGCAGGATATTGAACACGTCCGGATGCGCTTTTTCGATCTCGTCGAGCAGGACAATGGTATAGGGCCGCCGGCGCACGGCTTCCGTCAGCTGACCGCCTTCGTCGTAGCCCACGTATCCGGGCGGCGCGCCCACCAGGCGGCTCACGGAGTGCCGTTCCTGGTATTCGGACATGTCGATCCGGGTAATGGCTTTTTCGTCGTCGAACAACACGTCGGCCAGGGCTTTGGCCAGTTCGGTTTTACCTACGCCCGTGGGGCCGCAGAAGATAAATGACCCGATGGGTTTATCCGGATCGCTGAGGCCGGCACGGTTGCGGCGGATGGCGTCGGATACGGCGCCCACGGCTATATCCTGGCCAATGACGCGTTTGTGCAACTCTGCTTCCAGATGAAGCAGGCGTTCGCGCTCCGATTGCATCATTTTGGAGATCGGGATGCCCGTCCAGCGTGCCACCACGTCGGCTATATCGTTAGCGGTGACCGTTTGGGTGGTCATGCGGTTTTCGGGCGACAGCGCGGCGAGTTTTTCCTCGGCAGCGCGGAGCATGGCTTCCTGGGCCGGAATATCGTTGAACTTCAGTTTGGAGGCCTGTTCAAAATTGCCTTCGCGTTCGGCCCTCGTGTATTGCAAATGCAGTTCCTCGATCCGTTGTTTGCAATTCTGGATAGCCTCCACGATTTCTTTTTCTTCCTGCCATTTGCCGCGCAGGCTGTCCAGTTTTTCGCGCAGTTCGGCAATCTGTTTGTTCATCGCCTCCAGTTTCCGCTCGTCTTTTTCGCGTTTAATGGCTTCGCGTTCGATTTCCAGTTGCCGCATTTTGCGGTCCAGTTCGTCCACTTCTTCGGGTACGGAATCGAGTTCGAGGCGGAGTTTGGCCGCGGCTTCATCGATCAGGTCGATGGCCTTGTCGGGCAATTTGCGTTCGCTGATATACCGGTGCGAGAGTTCGGCGGCGGCAATGACGGCCTCGTCGAGTATCTGTACTTTGTGGTAATTCTCGTAGCGTTCGCGCAGGCCCCGGAGAATGGAGATGGTGTCTTCCATGGAGGGCTCGTCCACGTAGACGGACTGGAAACGGCGTTCGAGGGCTTTGTCGCTTTCAAAATATTTCTGGTATTCGTCGAGCGTGGTAGCGCCGATGGTGCGCAGCTCGCCGCGGGCAAGCGCGGGTTTCAGGATATTGGCCGCGTCCATGGCGCCCTGGCCGCCGCCGGCGCCCACCAGGGTGTGTATTTCGTCGATAAACAAGATCACCTGTTCTTCGGAATCCACCACTTCCTTGATGACGGCTTTGAGGCGTTCCTCGAATTCGCCCTTGTATTTGGCGCCCGCGATCAGGGCGGAAAGGTCGAGGCTGAATATTTTTTTGCTGGCGAGGTTTTCCGGCACGTCGTGTTTAACGATACGCCAGGCGATACCCTCAACAATGGCGGTTTTACCCACGCCGGGGTCGCCGATCAGGACGGGGTTGTTCTTTTTCCGGCGACTGAGAATATGGAGGAC
The DNA here is from genome assembly GCA_937926185.1 of uncultured Bacteroidota bacterium. GTDB lineage: Bacteria > Bacteroidota > Bacteroidia > Chitinophagales > Saprospiraceae > M3007. Next base: position 26,264 of record CALEYM010000887.1, read on the forward strand.
GCGGCGCATCTCGTCGTCGCGACCGATAACGGGGTCGAGTTTGCCCGATTCGGCCATTTCCGTCAGGTTAATGGCGTATTTTTGGAGGGCATTGTACACGTGTTCGGTGGTCTGCTCGGTTATCTTACGGCCTTTTCGCAAATCTTTTACGGCAGCCGTCAGGGCCTCGAAGGTGGCGCCCTGCTCGCGCAACAGGCGGGCAGCTTTGTCGTTGCCTTTGGCAATACCGAGCAGCATCAGTTCGAGGGAAATATATTCGTCGCCGTAATCCTTTAAAAGAGTTTTGGCTGCCGCGATAGCTTTGTTGGCTTCGTTGGTCAGGTACTGTTTGTCGGCGCCCGCTACTTTTGGGGTATCCCAGATAAGTTTGTCGAGTTCCTGCTCGAAACGCGGCATGTTGACGCCGGCTTTTTTCAACAGAAAATCGGTGACGGAATCATCCACGTTGAGCATACCCTTCAGCAGGTGCGCGGAATCGACGCTTTGTTGCTCATAGCCGGCAGCGATTTGCTGCGCCTGCAGAATAGCTTCCTGGGCTTTGATGGTAAAGTTATCGTAAGTCATAATACCGGAGGGAGCAGCAAATATTTTTCTAGTTCCAAAACAGTTTGTTTTTTCTGATAAAATGG
>CALEYM010000888.1 GCA_937926185.1 uncultured Bacteroidota bacterium
CGAAATTTTCTTCAACGCTGAGCAACAGATATATGTTTGGGAGCAAAAAATTGAAGCCGCTTTTTTGGAAGGCCTTAACCTCTCTGAAACTGATAAAATCCTTATAGAAGATTTACTGAATTACCAAGTTGATTCCTTCCAGTCAGAGCAAAAATCTAAAGCATATAAACCTTGTAAGTTGGATGACAGTCGGGCCTATGCTCATTACTTGTGCAAAACCATCAATGAATTTTTGAAATACACGCCTGAAACATCTGTGTGGGCTTCCGTATTTGGTATTCATGAAAGGACTCCGCTGAATGTGGTTATTCTACATTTGAACCAGGAACAAAAAGCGGGTACTATCCAGGAACTTCAAAGTGATGAAATCAATCAGGTTTTAAAGGAGCTGGAGCAATACACTTATCGGGAGCACTCCGAAAGCATCTATTACCGCAAGTTTTTCCGCTATTATAACGATGACGTTGTTTATCTCGTCAAGCCAAACGAGAAACGCTTTTGGTCTCGCTCAATGGGTTTGAATGATGCGGATGAGATTACCCTCGAAATACTAACTGTTGAACATGAACGGTAGAATTAATGACGCTTTCATACAAAGCACAAAGTTCAACTTTGTTATGCTCTGCTTAGAAGCCCTTCAGCGAGGTTACGACAGAATGGTGTCGGATAGGCAATATGATGTGAATTGGAAAGAAGACAAACTTACAGCTCATCTCGTTGACAAAATCGGTCAGACTGGTTTTTTACGCTCTAACCAAATCTCAGTTAACCACCAACCGCCTATCTATAGTGAAGGTGTAATTTACGGAGAGGATGACCCTTTGGAATCGCCAAAGGTAGATTTCAAGTTCACCAAATGGTATCGAAAAAATGAAATAGATTTTTACGCCGAAGCCAAAAACCTGTCGCACGATGACTGGGAGAAAACAGACGGCTCAAAGGTCAGCGCTTCCAAATATAGAGGGAGGTACATTGATACCGGCATAGAAAATCTTGTTTCAGGAAGGTACCCTGAAGGCTGTTTGGTTGGTTATATTGTGCAGGGCAATGAAACCCAGGTAATTTCTGCTATCAATAGGCTAATTCAAACCCGAAACCTTTTACCTCGGATTGGTCTGATTCAAAAAGACGAAGCAGTATCATTTGCCATTTGTTATTTCTCATCACATACCCTGGACAACCGACAATTCATTATCAGGCACCTCTTCATGCAATTTTAGGAGTGTAAAAGAATCTCCTGTATTTTCTTGCAAATTCACGTTTTATAGCGCCATATTTGCAACATGAAACCCAAATCACCCCCTCGCAAAAAGTCCCGTCGCCCACCCACCGTCCCGCCCACCTACTGCGACCTAAAATCCCTCCGCCGCCAAACCAGCCTCTACCACCCTTACGATTTCAAAGACTACCTCGAAACTCGGCTCCGCAGGCTAAAACCGGAAACGGTAAAAGCCATCGCCAAATACCACCGCATGAAACGCCCGGTGGCCGATCCCGAGATGGTTGCCTTGTGGCTGGCCGAAACTATTTTTGAAAAAACCGCCTGGCCATGAACCCCATTCCCTCCCTCCCCGGCAAAAAAACGGTCATCTACCTGCCTAATGGGGAGCAGCACCAGGGGCAGTTTGCCGTCGTGGACCTGGCCCACATCAAAGCCAGCCACAACGAGCAGACCTTTGCCGATACGCCGGGCTACCCAAACAACACCGTTGGCGGCAACATCAACGACCGCAACTACGCGGGCGACGTGGGCGCCCAGGCTCTGGTGGACGAATACGCCCGCAACCTGGAGCCGGGCCTGCTCGTCAGCACCGGCCGCACCCCGGAGGGCACGCCTATTATAAATAAGGAAGGTTTCGTGGTTAGCGGGAACAATCGAACCATGTCCGCCAAACTGGCCCAGGCGAAATACCCGGCCCGTTACCAGGCCTACCGGGATTTCCTGCAAGAAGAACTTTCGGCGTTCAGCATCTCGGAAAAGGAATTTGCCGACCGCACCGTTTTTGCCGGCCGGGATGGACAGATCGAAGCGCCATTCCTGGTCCGCATTGACTACGATATTCCGGCGCTCACCACCGAGGAACTGGCCAAGTACAACCAGGCCAGCACCAAATCCGAGCGGCCGGTGGACAAGACCGTCAAACTGTCGAACATCCTGCGCGAAAACACGGCCTGCGGCAAACAAATCCCCAAACTGTTCGAGGACGACGACACCATGAGCGAGTTCTACGCCGACGCCAACGCGCAGAAACAACTGCTCGACATGCTGCTCTCCTGCAACCTGCTCACCCGCCAGCAGGTGCCGGAATACTACACCGACGGGCATTTCACCGAGGCCGGAAAGTATTTCGTGGAGATGACCCTGGCCGCCATCGTGCTGCGCCCGCCCGCCTTGCAGGCTGCCGAAACCGACGGCGTGGCCAGCCTGCGCAAGGCCATCGTCAATGCCTTGCCGGTGCTCATGGACAATATCGCCCTGCCAACACCCGGCGGCGCCCGGCTGATCGACGAGATCAACGCCGCTGTGGTATTCCAGCAAAAAATGAAGGCGTCCAAACTGTCCTTCGCGGATTTCATCGGCCAGCAAAACCTGCTGGACGCGGAGCCACATTCCCGCGAAATGCTGGTACTGAACCGCCTGATGAATACCGGTCAGCGGGCGTTCAAATCCGCCATCGCCCGGTACAACGAAACCCTGAAGGCCAACCAGGGCGAGTCCCTGTTCGGAGAGGAGCACAAGGTAAGTCCGGCAGAAGCCTTCGAACGGATCATCGTCGAAACCCTGGATGCCGGGGAGCAAAAGGTGATCGGTCAGTACCTCAAACAAGTGGAAAGTCCAAACACCCCTACTGAAATAGACCCGGCCGAAGGTATCGAAGCCTATACCAGCGGCGTTCAACAGGCTTTTCGGGAAGGCAAAAAACTGACCGTCACCGGGCTGCGCAAAATCGCCGCTGCCGCCGGCATAGACACCGGCAACGAAAAATACCTCTGGGAACTGACGGAACTCTGCTGGGTAAACTGGTACCGGAAATTAGTGGACGCCCACATTTTCGAGGATGACAAAACCGCCGCCTTCGATGCCGTAGTTGATTTCTACCGGCGCGTTCAACCCACCTACACCGGTCTCGATAGCCACAAAAAGGTGTTCCAGCAATACAGCACCAGCGCGCCGATTGCCTGGCTGGCCGGCTGGTTTACCTACGACCGCGACACGAAAAGCGTGTTCGAGCCCTCTGCCGGGAACGGCCTGTTGACCATTTTTTACCCGGAGGAAATGACGGTTGTCAACGAAATTGACCCGGTGCGCTATGCCCACCTGAAAACCCAACCCTTCCGGGCGATACACCGGCTGGACGCCTCCGTTCCCTTTCCGGAGCGGTTCCACTGCGCCTTCGATGCGGTGCTCACCAACCCGCCATTCGGGCGTCTGGCCGAGGTCAACCGCGATTTCGGGTATCCGTTCAAAGCGCTCGATCACGTCA
>CALEYM010000889.1 GCA_937926185.1 uncultured Bacteroidota bacterium
CCCAACCGGGGAAACCGTCACGATGTCAAAACCCGGCGCAGGGTTTTCCTGAGTGAATTTCCGGACAGCCTGGTCGGCGCGGTATTTCGCCTGGCAGTAGGGATGGCTCTCCTGGCTGTAGTAGGGCTTGTCTTTTTCTGAATAAACATGACCCGGTGCGAAACCCGGCGCCGGCATCGGAAAGTCCGTGTTGTGCGCCGCTACCGAGGCGATGAACACTACCTTTTTAACTGTCGGCGAACCGCAGACCACCCGCAGGAAATTCTCTGTGCCTTTTATGGTCGGGTCAAAAAGGTCGCGCTGTAAATCTTCCACCTCCAGTTGGAAGGGCGTGCCGCTATGTACGAGGATGTCGCAGCCCGCGGCAAAGGCTTTCAACCGGTCGAGATTTTGCACGTCTAAGGGTACGAGTTCCAGGTTTTCCGCATGGGGCAGCGCGGAGAGGTGGGCGTATTTTTCCTGATTGGAAAGGTCGAGGGCCGATACTTTGACCCGGTATCCGTTTTCCAAAAACTGCTTGGTGACGTAGCTGCCGATGAATCCGGCGCCGCCAATGATGCCTACGGTTTTCATGATTGATGTTTTTTATTGAAATCGAGGGGAGCGAGTTGTTGAAAATCACCCTGATTTCAGTGAAAGAAATAGTCTTTACTGCATCTGGCTACCGGCCACTACCGCTTTTTGACAGGCTGGGTTGTTCAGGCTCTGGCGCTGGCCGCCCGATAGGCGAACAATACCCCTGATGTAGTGAAAGGTGGAGGCCGCCATGGCTTCATAATCAGTGATGAAGTCTTCGGCCCTGCCCTTCATTACCTTCCGGTAATGGACGAACGCTTGAAAGCTGTTGACGGAAGGGGAGGTCATCAGGGCAGACCTGGCGGCTGCTTCCGAATGCATGAGGTCGGCAAATTCTGCGGAGTAGTTGGCAGGTTCGTTGTGGCCCCGGGCACTGGATTGCGCACCGAGGGTGGCGGGTAAAAGGCCAAGGGCCAGAACGAAACGGAAGAAACGGATCGTTTTCATAATGATATGGTTTTGTTAAACTTGCGGGCATTGAGTCAAAATCACTGTTTGTCTTCCGCTTCCTTAGCCAACGCTGCCCGTGCCTTTTCAGCCCCGTTCTTCGAGCCTTCCATACCTAGCGCAACGGCCCTATCGTAGTATTCGGCAGACTTGGCATAATCTCCGGTGGTCAGGTAATATTCGCCCATGCTGTCGTAGGCATTGGGTTCGTTCGGCGCCAGGTCGAGGTATTTTTCAAAGGCGGCTTTGGCCTTGTCCATCTCCTTGAGCGCCATGTAGTTGTAGCCCAGCGTGTTGTAGCCGCCGCCAAAATCAGGGCGCAATTCCAGCAATCGCAGCACATACTTGACGGCTGCTTTAGGGTCTTTGCTGAGCCATGCAGCCGATCTGCCCGCCAGGTCGTATGCTTCAGCCGTGTTGGGGTAGGCGGCGGCCAGCGCTTCCATGTATTTAGCCGGGTCGGCTTTCGGGTCTTTGTCCCATGCTTCCAGGGCTCGGCGATGGATTTTCTCACACTCGTTGAAGCCGGCGGGGTCAATGGCCAGGGCCGGTTTGATAAAAGCAGCGGCTTTTTCGTACTGCCCAAAAGCCGTTTCCGCGAAGGCCAGATTAACATAAGCCATAAAGAAGCTGGGGGCCGTTTTTACGGCTGCTTTCATCCCGTCAAAAAAGCCGGGGATGTTCGCGTTCTCAGCTGCCTGGAGGGCTTTGAAATATTCAGACTTGGCGGCTTCCGATGTGCTGGATACCGGCAGGTAAATGTCCTGTGCAGACAGAGAGGTAAGGAAGCCCAAAAGCAGGGCAACGGAAAAAAGTGTGCTTCTCATAACCGATGTTTTTGAATGAAGAATAGGGAGTGTTTTCATTTGGTGTTTCAAGGCCTCGGAAGTTTCATAAAGAAGGTGTACCTGAATTGGCAAAACCGACTTCGTGAACGACTGCGACAAAGGTGCTGGCGGACAGCCGGGGGGCCTACCGCTCAGCGTTCAACAGCTACCTTTCAGGTTGCAGGGTGGGGGTTTTCTTTACTTGCTATGTTGCAGGGCGGAGAGCGAAACCACCATAACTTATTGACAGTGTGGCGATAAAGTGTTGCATGGGGTAAAAAGCCAGGCGCCAGGGGATTTTTTTTCAACTCGGAAGCACAGGGAATTAAGAGGAGCGTATAAATTTTTAATCCTTGAAAATTCGGGTTTATATTCCGAATTTTCAAGGATTAAATTGTAACTGCACCAGGCTATCGTCGATTTGAACCTGGATGAACTGTGGGTCATTTATCCGGGGGATAAGAGATACCAGTTGACGGAAAAAATATGGGCACTGCCGTTGGAAAATTTTGTGGTACCGGAATAGCAGGCGGATTTGCGGGCCTGTGAATCCATCCCCATCCATTTTAACGAAAGTGAACAGCGCCGTCGGGCAGAAAATTCACTCCCGCAGCTTTCCTGGCCGCTCGCCAAACTCCTCCAAAAAGGCATCGGAGAAATTATTCAGGGCAGAATAGCCCACTTCGTAGGCAATTTCCGAAACGGTCAGGTCGGTGGTTTGCAGCAGGCGCCGGCCGTGATGCAGGCGGATGGAGCGGATGAACAGGCTGGGCGATTTGCCCGTCAGGGCCTTTACCTTGCGGTAAATCTGGCTGCGGCTCATGGCCAGGGCGCGCTCCAGCTGCGGCATTTCAAAGTCGGGGTCGGACAGGTTGGCCTCCACCACAGTGCGGATTTTTTGAAGGAAAGCATCTTCGCGGTCAGTGATTGGCGCCGGCGAATCACCCGGTACCGATTCCCATTGGCTGTATTTGGCTTGCAACTTCCTTCGCAGTTCAAGCAGGTTTGCCACCCGCACCAATAATTCTTCCTGATTAAAGGGTTTGGCTAAATAAGCATCGGCGCCCCGCCGCAAACCGGAGAGGCGGCTCTCCACATCCGCTTTGGCCGTCAGCATAATGATGGGGATGTGGCTGGTGCGCTCGTCGTTCTTGAGGGTTTCCAACACCTCTAAGCCGTCTTTGACGGGCATCATTACATCGCTCACGATGAGGTCGGGCACCGATTCGAGGGCTTTTTCGATACCGGCATGGCCGTTGTAGGCAAAGTCCAATTGGTAACGGCCCTCGCGGTCGCCCGAATGTTGCAGGCAGGCGGTCAGGTATTCCACCACATCGGGGTTGTCCTCTATGAGCAGGATTTGTGGCAGGGATGTATCGGCATCTGGTGGGTTGGAAGCCGTTCTGACAGGAAGGGGCGCTATGGCAGAATTCTCATCTTCCAACCCGCTATTGGGCGTGTTGCCGGCAAAAGCGCTGGTGTTGGTCACCGGCAATTTCACTAAAAACGTACTGCCAGTGCCCACTGTGCTTTCCACCGAAATGTTGCCGCCCATCGCTTTGACCAGCTCATTAGTCAGGGAAAGCCCGATGCCCGTGCCGCCCGCTTTGGCGTGTTCCTGATTTTTTGCCTGAAAAAACCGCTCGAACAGCCGCGGTAGTTCATCCGCCGGAATGCCCGGACCTGAATCCGATACCGAAACATGGAGCCAATTATCCTGCACATCCGCCCGCATAATGACCTTCCCTCCGGAGGGGGTGAATTTGATGGCATTCGACAAGAGGTTGTGGATGATTTGTAAAAACCGCTCGGGGTCGTAGTCCATCACGATGTTGGGCTGGTCGCTTTCCACCCGCAGCATCACGTTTTGGGCATTGGCGAGAGAGTGCAGGCTTTCGGCGATGTATTTCAAATAAGTCAGCACGTCGCCCTGGATATAGTTGATTTTTACAGTGTTAGACTCCAACTTTGCC
>CALEYM010000890.1 GCA_937926185.1 uncultured Bacteroidota bacterium
AATTATTTTAAATGACTATCCGGATAGTCATTTAAAATAATTAAGTTCGGCACCGAATTCATCTCTATACAGCCACTCAGTGTTTGCTGGCGGCCAGCGCATCAATCCGGATCATATCCTGCATCACGCGGAGCGCTTCGTAGAGCTGGATATCTTTTTTACGCTCCTTGATCCAGCTGTCGTTCCGGGCAACGCGCGAGGTGTCGCTTTGAATTTGCGGCATATCGGCAACCAGGTTGGAAATCTGGAACTGCTCAATCGGTTGCAGCATGTTGCCGAACTGGTCGGCTTCTTCTTCCAGTTTCTTGTCCCACTTGCGGTAAGCCTCCAGTTGCAACGGGTATTTGGACATGTCCTTTTGCCGCTTCAGCCGCTGGGCGTTTTCCTCGATCTTGCGGAAAGTGGGGTCGGCTTTTACCCGCGCTTCGCTGCTGCTGATCAGTTTGCCCAAATCGGCGATATGATAGGCCTTTTGGTTGAAGGACACCGGTTCAATGGTATTTGCGCCGAGCGGATAGTCGTTTTCGCGTTCGCCGAGGTCGACGTAGTTGTAGGAGTCGGGCAGCACGATATCGGGTTTCACGCCGTCCAGTTGGGTAGTTTTGCCGGTGATCCGGTAAAACTTCTGGATGGTGAGTTTCATTTCGCCCAGGGGTTTGAGCGACTCGTCGTTGGTGGTGAGGTCGAGGTCCCAGAAGCGCTGCACGGTGCCTTTGCCATAAGTGCCGGAAGTGCCGACAATGACGGCGCGGCCATAGTCCTGCATGGCGGCGGCCAGAATTTCGGATGCCGAGGCGCTGAAACCGTTCACCATGACAATCAGCGGGCCGCCGTATTGCACCCGCCGGTCGCTGTCGGCGTTGATGTCCGGCTGGTGGCCGCGGCTTTTCACCTGCACGATGGGCCCTTCCTCGATAAAGAGGCCCGACATGCGCACCACGTCGCGCAAGGAGCCGCCGCCGTTATTGCGCAGGTCGAGGATGATACCCTTCACGTTTTCGCGCTTGAGTTTATCCACTTCTTTAGCCACGTCTTCGGCGCAGGAAGTGGCGCCCTGCGGAGTGAAATCGGCGTAAAATTTCGGCAGGTAAATGTAGCCGATTTTATCTTGCGTGTCTTCGGTATTGAGCAGCAGCGATTTAGCCAGTGTTTCTTCTGTAATGACCACGTCGCGCACGATGCTGATGACTTTAGTGGCGCCATCGGGTTTTTGTATGGTCAGGTTGACGGTGGTGCCTTTGGAGCCGCGGATTTTGGACACCACGTCGTCGATTTCCCAGCCCATTACATCGACGGGTTCGTCGTCGCCTTGCGCTACTTTGAGGATGATGTCTTTAGGTTGCAGTTCGCCCTGTTTCCAGGCCGGGCCGCCGGGCACGATTTCCGTGACCGTGGTTTTTTCGCCGTCGCTTTGTAGCCGGGCGCCGATACCTTCGAGTTTACCGGACATTTTAAAGTCGAAGTCCGCTTTTTCCTGGGGGGAAAAATATCCGGAATGTGGGTCGAACACGTTGATCATGGCGTTCAGGTAGATTTCAAGCCGGCGCGCCCGGTTGGCTTTTTGCATCCGTTTGAACCATTTGTCGTAAATGTCGAGCACTTTGCCGCGCACGTCGGCTTCGATGGCCTCAAAGGTCTTTTTTTCGCCCTTGAAATCAGGTTTTTCCTGTTTGTTGAGCTCGTCATTGATACGGCTCAGCACTTCGTACTTCATCCATTTTTCCCAGCGGCCGCGCAGTTCGGCGTCGTCTTTGGCCCAGGACAGTTTTTTACCGTCGGTTTCGAAGTATTCGTCTTTGGAAAACTCGATCGGGGCGGCCAGTATCTCCCGGTACCATCCCTGGGTTTTAGCCAGCGCCAACTCTTGTAATTCCACCGATTTATTAAAAAACTCGAAGGTGCCGGCTTTGGCCTGGTCATCCAGTTCAAGTTCGAACGGTTTGAGTTGTGCGATGTCGTTTTGGGTACAAAAACGTTTTCCCCCGTCGATGTTTTCGAGGTAGAGGTTATACACCTGGCGTGAGAATTTATCGTCCACCTCTCTGGGCTGAAAGTGGTAACGGTTTAACCCGTACAAAATGGCTTGTACCAGTTTGGCTTCTTTTTGCGGGTTGGGTTCACCGCTGTTAAACGGCACGATACGGTTGAGGAAAAAAACAATGCCGATAATTCCCAGAAAAGAGAAGAACAGCAGGGACGGTTTCCATTTCATATCCGAAAAAATTTGTTCAGTGTCCG